>DATLOP010000274.1:0-7781 GCA_035536255.1 Solirubrobacteraceae bacterium | reverse complement strand
GAGAGTCGTTGCAAACGCGCGGTGCTCCGCGCGCCGGCCCGGCCTAGCGTCGCCGGCCGTGTCCACCGACCTCCGCCACCGCCTTGGCCGCGCCGGCGAGGACGCCGCGGTCGCCCATCTGGAGCGCCTCGGCCTCGACGTCCTCGCCCGCAACCACCGCACGCGCTTCGGCGAGCTCGACGTGATCGCCTACGACGGCGAGTCGCTCGTGTTCTGCGAGGTCAAGACCGGGCGCACCGGCGCGGCGACGAGCCCGCTCGACAACCTCTCCGACGCCAAGCGCACCCAGGTCCGGCGCATGGCCGCGGCCTGGCTCGCCGAGACGACCGACCGCCCCCGCGCCACCGAGCTGCGCTTCGACGCCATCTGCATCACCTTCGACGCCACCGGCCGGCTGAGGTCCCTCGACCACCTGGAGGGCGCGTTCTGAGCGAAGCTGCGACCACATACGAGCTCCTCCCGCCGGTCTTCGACCTGCGGCTCGTGCCGATCGCCTACGGGTTGGGGCACGTGGCGGGCCTTTTCGTGGCGCTCGTCCTGTCGGTGATCCGCGGAACGCGCCTTCGCGACGAGGCCGCGGAGCTGCCGCTCTACGGCGGGCTCCTCGTCACGGCGGTCTACGTCGCCATCTTGCTCTGGGGACTACTATAAGTCTCATGACCCATCCCGGCCGATTCCTCGCAGTGGGCATCCTGATCGGCTGTCCGGCCGCCGTGGCCGTCGGCTACGCGGACGAGCGCTATGGGCTGGGACCGGACGCCACCTTCGGGCTCGTCATGCTCGTTGGCGTCATCGCGATCGTCGTCGCCCTGCGGATCGTCGAGGGACCGTTCCTCAAGCGACCCGACGACCGCGAGCGCTAGAGCAGCTCGGCGTCCGCGGCCAAGCCGAGCTGCTGGTAGGCCAGGCTCTGGAAGGACATTCGGTGCAGGGGCGAGACGCCCTGGGCGAGGATCGCCGCGCGGTGCTCGGGCGTGGCGTAGCCGACGTGGGCGGCGAAGTCCCAGCCGGGGTGCAGGGCGTCGGCGCGGCGCATGTAGCGGTCGCGGGTGACCTTGGCCACGATCGAGGCGGCGGCGATGGCGGCCGAGCGGGCGTCGCCGCTGATCACCGCGCGCTGGTCGTGCCCGGTCGCGGGGACCGGGAAGCCGTCGGACAGGCACAGCGTGCCCGGGACGGCCACGCGGACCAGCGCGTCGGACAGGGCGCGCAGGTTGGTGTTGTGCAGCCCGCGCTCGTCGATCCCGCGCACGCAGCGCGACACCACCGAGACCCGGGCGGCGCAGCGCAGGACGACCGGGTACAGCGCCTCGCGGCCCTCCTCGGTCTGCTGCTTTGAGTCGTTGAGCGCCGAGAGCGCGCGAACCTCGCGCAGCCCCACCCGCCGGTAGTCGAACAGGACGGCCGCGGCGACCAGCGGGCCGGCCAGGCAACCGCGCCCGGCCTCGTCGGCGCCGGCCACGAACCGCGCGCCGAGGTCGCGGTCGAAGCGGAACAGGCGGCGCGCCGTCGGCCGCCTCCCGCGCTTGGCGCGCCTAGAGGAGCCCGAGCCGCTTCGGGGGCCAGTAGGTGGCGAAGGCTCCACCGATGATCCACTTCTTCGGGACTGGTCCCCAGAACCGGCTGTCGTCGGAGGAGCCACGGTTGTCGCCCATCATGAACCAGTGGTCGGGCGGAATCACGATCGTCCGGGGGAAGTCGCAGCCGCCGCCGCCCGCGCATTCGAGGATGAACGGCTCCTTCGCGCGCTTCCCGTTGCGGATCACGTGCCCGCCGACGATCGAGATCCGGTCGCCCGGGGCGCCGACGACGCGCTTGATGAAGTTCTGAGAGGAGCGCTCCTTGCCCGGCGTGTTGCAGGGCTGGGAATGGCCGTCGCCCTGCGTCGGGCTCGCGCACTGCTGGCCGGTGCCGCCCGTGGCCAGGGCGGGCGGGTGGAAGACCATCACGCTGCCCACCTCCGGCTCGGAGAACCGGTTGCCGATCCGGTTCACGAGCACGCGCTGACCGACGTCGAGCGTGGGCTCCATCGACTCGGACGGGATCCGGTAGGGCTTGACGAGGAAGGCCTGGATCCCCAGGGCGAGGCCGAGCGCCGTCGCCACGATCAGGACCAGCTCGAGGAGGGAACCCGCGCCGGAGCGCTTCTTCTTGGTCTCGCTCACCCGGCCGGCTCGCCGTCGCCGGCCTCGGAGGAGCCCTCGGCCTCGGCGTCGGACGGCGGCGCCTCCGCGGCCTCGGCGTCCGGCTCCTCCTCCGGCTCGACCGGGGGCGCCTCGCCGGTGGACTCGGGGGCGTCGGCGGCGGAGACGCCCTCCGCGTCGACCGCCTCGCCGGGCGGCGCCTCGGCCTCGGCCTCGACGGGCGCGTGGAGCAGGCCGCCCTCGACGACCTCCTCCGCCCCCGTGCCGCGGCGCTCGCGGACGCGGGCGCGCTTGCCCACGCGTCCGCGCAGGTAGTAGAGCTTGGCCCGGCGCACGTCGCCGCGCGCGGCCACCTCGATGCGCTCGATCTTCGGCGAGTGGACGGGGAACGTCCGCTCCACGCCCACGCCGAACGACTGCTTGCGCACGGTGAACGTCTCGCGGACCCCGTGGCCCTGGCGCTTGAGCACCACGCCCTCGAACACCTGCGTGCGGCGCCGGGTGCCCTCGACCACCTGGAAGTGGACGCGGACGCGGTCGCCCGGCTGGAAGTCGGGGACCCGGCGAAGCTGGGCCCGCTCGAGGCTGTCGATGACTGTGCTCATGGCAAAGAAAAGCGCGCGGCCCGGCGAAGAAAGGGCCGTCGCGACGCACGCCATGGTAGCTCAGGCCGGATCGGCGCGCGGGGGCGAGTCGCCCCCGCCACCGCGCATGCGGCTCTGCCCGCGCCGCCACTCCCGGATGCGCTCGTGGTGGCCCGACAGGAGCACTTCCGGGACCTCCCAGCCGCGGTAGGACGCGGGGCGCGTGTAGTGCGGGTACTCGGGCGCCCCCTCCAGCGCCGGGCTGAACGACTCCTCGACGGCGGACTCGGCGTGCCCCAGCGCCCCGGGCAGCTTGCGCAGCACGGCGTCCATCAGGACCATCGCCGCCAGCTCCCCGCCCGCCAGCACGTAGCGCCCGATCGACACCGCGTCGGTGGCCAGGTGCGAGACCACCCGCTCGTCGAAGCCCTCGTAGCGCCCGGACAGCAGCGTCAGCGCCGGCTCGGCGGCCAGTTCGCGGGCCAGCCCGTCGTCCAGCACCCGCCCGGAGGCGGTCAGCGCCACCACCCGCCGCTCCTCGCGCAGGGCCAGCGAGTCGCGCCCGTAGAACCCCTGCAGCGCCGCATCGACCACGTCGACGCGCAGCACCATCCCCGCCCCGCCCCCGAACGGGGTGTCGTCCACCTGCTTGGCCGTCAGCGTCGAGTAGTCGCGGTAGGAGGCCAGCCGGACGTCGGTGCCGGCGGCCACCGCGTTGCGCACGTGGCGCTGGCCCAGGAACCACTCGAAGGCCTCGGGGAACAGCGTGAACACGTCGACCTGCACGGGTCAGCCGCCCTCCACGAAGCCCAGGTCGACGTCGATCCGCCGGGCCGCCACGTCCACGGAGCGCACCGCGTCGCGGACCAGCGGGACGAGCAGGATCGCCCCGGACCCGTCCCGGTCGACCTCCAGCACGTCGCAGGACGGCAGCCCGGTCACCGCCGTCACGACCCCCACCGGCGCGGCGCCGTCGACGACCCGGCAGCCCACGAGCTGGTCGGGCCACCACTCGTCCGGCCCGAGGTCGGGGAGCTCGGTCCGGGCCACGAGCAGGGGCTGGCCGCGCAGGGCGTCGGCGTCCTCCCGGGACGTGGAGCCGCGCAGGCGCAGGATCGGGCGCGCGTCGGTGCCGGCCCGGCGCTCGATCTCTCGCGGCTGCCCGGCCACGAGGACGGTGCGCCCGGCCGTGAGCAGGTCGGGCCGGGGGCGGGTGACGTGGAAGGACCCGTCGAGGCCGTGCGCGCGCCCGACGTGTCCCGCCTCGACGTGCTCAGTCGACGATGTCGACGAGGACACGGCGCTGCTCCTTGACCGCGGCCGCCTTGACGACGGTCCGCAGCGCGTGGGCGGTGCGGCCACCCCGGCCGATCACCTTGCCGTAGTCGTCGTCGGCCACCGCGAGCTCGAGGACGACGGTCCCGTCCTCCTCGTCGAAGCGTTCGACCTCGACCGCGTCCGGGTCGTCCACGAGCGCCCGGGCGAGGTACACGAGCAGCTCGTCCACCGCGAAGCCGTCCTAGGAGGAGATGCCCTGGGTGCGCAGGAGCTTGCGCACGGTCCCCGTCGGCTGGGCGCCGCGGGCGAGCCAGTCGCGGACGCGGTCCTCGTCGATCACGATCGTCGAGGGGTCGGTCTGCGGGTTGTAGCGACCGACGGTCTCGATCACGCGACCGTCGCGCGGCGAGCGCTGGTCGGCGACGACGACGCGCCAGATCGGATCCTTCTTGCCGCCCACGCGGGTGAGCCTGAGTCGTACGGACATGCGACGGGGCAGGTTAGCGGGCCGGGCCGGCCTAGCGCCCGCCGGCCTGGCGCATCAGGGCGCCGAGGTCGGGCATCTTGCCCGAGCTCATCTGCTTCATCAGCTTGCGCATCTGGCCGAACTGCTTGACCAGCTGGTTGACCTGCTGCACGTTGGTCCCCGACCCGCGGGCGATCCGCAGCCGGCGCGAGCCCTTGATGAGCTCGGGGCGGCGGCGCTCCTCGGGCGTCATGGCCAGAATGATCGCCTCCAGCCGGTCGACCTCCTTCTCGTCCACCTTCATCCCGCGCAGCTCCTTGGCCGCGCTGAGGCCGGGGACCATGCCGAGGATGCTGGTGAGCGGCCCCATCTTGCGCACCTGCTTGAGCTGGGCCAGGAAGTCCTCCAGCGTGAACTCGGCCTTGCGCATCTTGCGCTCCAGCTCGGCCGCCTGGTCGGCGTCGAACTGCGACTCGGCCTTCTCGATGAACGTCAGCACGTCGCCCATGCCGAGGATCCGCTGGGCCATGCGGTCGGGGTGGAAGCGCTCGAACTGGTCGAGCTTCTCGCCCGTGGAGGCGTAGAGGATCGGCTTGCCGGTCACGGCCTTGACGGACAGCGCGGCGCCGCCGCGCGCGTCGCCGTCGAGCTTGGTCATGACGACGCCGTCGAAGGCCACGGTCTCGGCGAACTGCTCGGCCACGTTGACCGCGTCCTGGCCGGTCATCGCGTCGACCACCAGCAGGATCGCGTGGGGCTTGATCGCGCTGCGCACGTCGGCCAGCTCGCGCATCAGCTCCTCGTCCACGTGCAGCCGGCCCGACGTGTCGACGATCAGTACGTCCTTGCCCTCGCGCTCGGCGCGCTCGCGGGCCCAGCGCGCGATCTCGACGGGGTCCTTGTCGGTCCCCTGCTCGTACACGTCGGCCTTGGCCCGCTCGCCCATCGTCACCAGCTGCTCCACCGCGGCCGGGCGATAGACGTCGCACGCGGCCAGGGCGACGCTCGACCCGTGCTCGGTGCGCAGGTGGCGGGCCAGCTTGGCCGCCGCCGTCGTCTTGCCCGAGCCCTGCAGGCCGGCCAGCAGCACCACGGTCGGCGGGCGCGGCGAGAAGGCGATGTCGCGGCCCGACCCGCCCATCAGCGTCGCCAGCTCCTCGTTGACGATCTTGACCACCTGCTGGCCCGGGTTGAGATGGCCGATCACGTCCTCGCCCAAGCAGCGCTCCTTGACGGTGGACGTGAACTGCTTGACCACCTTGAAGTTGACGTCGGCCTCCAGCAGCGCCAGGCGGATCTCGCGCATCGCCGCGTTCACGTCGTCCTCGGTCAGCGTCCCGCGCTCGCGGACGCCGGCCAGCGTCTCCTGGAGCTTCTCGGACAGGGCGTCGAACATCGCCCTGGAGGCTACCTACGCCAGCCCGGCTTCCCGGAGGGCCACGACCTTGCCGTCGCGGACGGTCAGGACGTGGGCCAGCGGGCCGGCGCCGGTGCTGACGAGCGCCAGCACCTCGCCCTCGCCCTCCTCGCGCACCTCCTCCAGGCGCCAGTCGGCCATCCCGGGCCCCAGGAGCGCCGCGAAGCGCTCCTGGACGTCGGGCTCGCACATGGCGAGCAGGGTCTGGAAGTCGCCCTGGGCCAGGGCCTCGTAGCCGCGGCGGACGAGCTCGACGTCCTCGGCCGCCACTACGGCTGCGAGCGCGGCGGCTCCACCGACGGGGGCGGCGGGGGCGCGCTGTTGCCCGCGGTGAAGCGCTCGGCCAGCCCGCCCAGGGCCTGGGAGAACTCGCTCGGGATGACGAAGATCTTGTTCGCCTCCCCGCGCGCCAGCTGCGGGAGCATCTGCAGGTACTGGTAGCTGAGCAGCTCGCGGTCGGGCTTGCCGGCGTGGATGGCCTCGAAGACCTGGCCGATGGCCTTGGACTCGCCCTCGGCGCGCAGGATCGCCGCCTCCTTGGCGCCCTCGGCCCGCAGGACGGCCGAGGTCTTCTCACCCTCGGCGGTGAGGATCTGGGACTGCTTGACGCCCTCGGCGTTGAGGATCGCCGCGCGGCGGTCGCGCTCGGCGCGCATCTGCTTCTCCATCGCCTCCTGGATCGAGCCGGGCGGGTCGATGGCCTTGATCTCCACGCGGTTGACGCGGATCCCCCACCGGCCGGTGGCCTCGTCGAGCACGACGCGCAGCGCGGCGTTGATCTGGTCGCGCGAGGTCAGCGTCTCCTCCAGCGTCATGCCGCCGATCACGTTGCGCAGCGTGGTGACGGTGAGCTGCTCGATGGCCTGCAGCGGGTTGGCCACCTCGTAGGTCACCGACTTGGGGTCGGTGATCGTGAAGTACAGGACCGAGTCGATGTGGACGGTGACGTTGTCCTCGGTGATCGTCGGCTGCGGCGCGAACGACACCACCTGCTCGCGCAGGTCGATGAGCGGCTTGAGGCGGTCGATGAAGGGGACGATGATCGTCAGCCCGGGCTGGGCCGTGCGGTTGTAGCGCCCGAGGCGCTCGACGATCCCCGCCTTGGCCTGCGGGACGATGCGCACGGTGCGCGCCGCGACGAAGATGAAGAACAGCGCCACCACGGCGAGGACGATGAGTCCGGCCATCTCTTGTCTCCTATTCGGTCACGAGCGCCGTGGCGCCCCGGATCTCCACGACCTCGACGCGGGCGCCGATGTCGTAGCTCTCGTCGTCGTCCAACGCACGGGCGGTCCAGACCTCGCCGCTGTCGATGCGGATCGCACCCACGGCCTCGTGGTTGTTCACGCGCTCCACGACCACGCCGCGGCGGCCGATCAGGGCCGCCGTGCCCGTGCGCAGCTGGGCGGGCATCCGCCGGTGCGAGCGGGCGATCGGCCGCACCACCAGCAGCAGGATCAGCGAGGCGACGATGAAGATCCCCCACGAGAGGACCATGCCCCCGCCCGCCGCGTCGACGATCGCCGCCAGCAGCGCGCCCCCGGCGAAGGGGGCCAGGAAGAAGCTCAACGTGAGCATCTCGCCCACGGCGAGCACGATCGCGGCGATGATCCAGAACACCCAGCCGTCCATGTGTTTTGAGCCTATCCGTTCTAGGCCGCGATCAGGGCCCGGGCGAAGTCGTCGGGGTCGAACGGGCGCAGGTCCTCGAGCTGCTCGCCGATCCCGATCAGCTTGACCGGGATGCCCAGCTCGCGGGCGATGGCCAGGGCGATCCCGCCCTTGGCCGTCCCGTCGAGCTTGGTCAGGACGATCCCGGTGACCGGGACGGCCTGCGAGACCAGGCGGGCCTGGCGCAGGCCGTTCTGGCCGGTGGTGGCGTCGACCGTGAG
>DATLOP010000273.1:0-28310 GCA_035536255.1 Solirubrobacteraceae bacterium | reverse complement strand
GGTACAGCGGCAGCGCCGGGGTCGTCTGGCCCAGCACCGGGCCGACGAGCAGGCTGACGAGACCGCGCACGACGAGGAAGAAGAGCGCCGCGCCGATCGCGCCGCCGGGCCCGATCCACACGCGCGCGGCGGACAGGGCGGTCGCAGCGGCCAGCGCCACCAGGAGCGGCCCGAAGACGAGCCGGAACTGCGGGACGCCGAAGTCGAACTCGGCCTGGAACGTGGACAGCCCGATGAGCAGGCCGCCCATCAGCCCGATGCGCCGCGCCGACGTGACGATTCGCGGCGAGACCAGTGCCTCGTCGATCCCGCGCGCCCGCGAGCCCGACTCGCGGCGCGCGCGCATGCCCTCGGCCAGCAGCACGGCCTGGCCGATCAGCGTCATCCCGGCGCCGCCGATCAGCATCAGGTGGGTGGGCCCCCACAGGGTCACGTCCTGGCCGAACAGCCGGTGCCACAGGTCGTCCAGCGGGAAGCCGGTGAGGGCGAAGGCGCCCGCCGCGGCGATCAGCACGCCCCCGACCGGCGCCTGGTAGCCGCCGAGCCGCACGGCGGCCGGACCGGGGCGCTCGCGCACGGGCAGCGCGATGGCCAGCACGCCGGCGGCGAAGACCCCGAACAGCCCGGCGAGGATCAGGTAGTGCGCCGGGTTGGCCAGCGGTCCGGCGTCGCGGCCCTGGTCGATGTGCAGCGCGATGTCCCAGTACATCCCGATCAGCGCCGTGAACAGCGAGACGGCGGCGACGGCCGAGGGCAGCGCGGCCCAGCCGGGCAGCCCGGACACGCGCTGCGTGAAGGCGGCGGCGCGGCCGAGCACCGAGCCCTCCCCGGCGCGATGGCGCAGGACGAGCCACAGCAGCAGTCCGGTCACGAGAGCGGCCCCGGCGGTGGCGATGACGACCTGATCGAGGGCGGCTCCGCCGGCGGGCTCGCTTGCGGCGAGGGGGAGCTGGAGACCGGACATGGGCGGAATGTAACACCGATCCATGTCGCATACCACGATGTACAGTTCCTGTGTGACCGACGCCACGGACGACGCCCTGACCATCGACGAGCTGGCGCGCCGGACCGGGATGACCGTGCGCAACATCCGCGCCCACCAGTCGCGCGGCCTGCTGCCCGCGCCCGAGGTCCGCGGGCGCACCGGCTTCTACGGCCCCGAGCACGTCGGGCGCATCGAGCTGATCCGCGAGCTGCAGGACGAGGGGTTCAACCTGGCGGCGATCCAGCGCCTGGTCGAGGGTCCCGAGGGCTCGTCGGCCGAGGTGCTGCGCTTCGCCCGGGCCGTCCGCGAGCCCTTCGAGGACGAGGCGCCGGAGATCGTCACGCTCGAGGAGCTGGCCGAGCGCTGGGGCGACCGCGCGGGGCCGCGGCTGCTGCAGCGGGTCATCGAGCTGGGGCTGCTGCGCAAGCTGGGCGACGGGCGCTTCGAGGAGCTGAGTCCCCGCCTCTCGCGGGCCGGCGCCGAGCTGGCCGACATGGGGATCTCCCCCGACACCGCGGCCGACGTGATCGCCGCGCTGCGGACCCACGCCGAGGGGATCGCCGAGCGCTTCGTGCGCCTGTTCCTCGACGAGGTGTGGACGCCCTTCGAGGAGGCGGGCCGCCCGCCCGAGCGCTGGCGCGAGGTGCGCGACGCGCTGGAGCGGCTGCGCCCGCTGGCCGCGGAGTCCGTGCTGTCGGTGTTCCAGCTCGCCATGAGCGACGCCGTGGACGAGGCGTTCGGACGCGAGCTGGCGCGCATCCGCCGCGAGGCGGAGGACGCGCAGCGCGGCGCCGCCTGACGCACCAAAAAATCCACCGTCACATTTACCTGGCGTCACGGATTCTTTGGGTGCGCGACACATATCCCCCTGCTCGCGCAAAACGCGCCCTCCTGAGGCGAGTGACGGAGCTCAGTGGGCGTTCCCTACCGCATGGTGCCGGTGGTGCCGGGGTCCTATGGCCCAGGCACCACCGGCGCAGCGGCGGGGGGTTACGATTGTCACATGGGCCTTCTTGCACGAATCCTTCGCCTGGCCACCCGCGATCGCGGGATGCTGGCCGGCGACGGCGGGCAGGACAACCCCGACGAGAAGACCCCGCACCCCCGGCGCCCCCCGCCCACGCCGACGACCCGCCAGCCCCCGCGGCCCGAGCCCACGCCGACCACGCGCCCGCTCGGCGACCCCGGCGCCACGCGCGGCACGCCGAGCTACGGCGCCCAGGGCGGCACGCCCTCCACCGAGCGCATCCACAACCCGTCCCGCCCCGGCCGCTAGGCGACTAGCTGACGGCCAGCGGGCCGAGCGTCTCGCGCTGGCGCTCCTTCCATGCCTCGACCGAGTCGGCGAGGCCGCCCTCGATCTCCTCGCGCGGCACCGGCCGGGCGCCGCCGGACGTCACCACGTACATCTGGATCGGCGGGCCGAGGTACACCGCCGCCACCTCGATCGCGTCGGCGATCGCCTTGTAGGCCACCATCTTGGCCTGCTCGAGGCCCAGCTCGGCCGTCCCCAGGTGGGCGATCGTGGCCATGGCGAAGTCGGCGAAGATGTCGCCGGTCCCGATGGCCGAGTAGCGCGAGTGGACCTGGTGGTCGCCGCCGGTGCGCGGGACGGAGAGGATGCGCGGCCCGTCGCGGTCGCACCAGCAGAAGATGCACGCCAGGTCGGGCGGCTCGGCGGCCGGGTGAGGCACGAAGTCGCGCAGCGCCTGCTGCTGGATCGGCACGACCGCGGAGACGAGCCGCCGGCGCACGCCGTCGGCGTCCCCGCCGTGCCCGTTGAGGTCGGCCAGCTCCCGGCGCAGCGTCTGCTGGAGCCCGACGCTGCCCGCCGCCCCCCACGCCACGCGCCCGCCGATGTCGAACAGCTTGCGCCCGGGCTGGCGCGTGGGCTGGCCCGCGGCGTCACTGGTCGCCTGCCCGTCGGACGCCAGGACCAGCCCCTCCCGGCAGCGGATCGCGAGCACGAGCGTCATCGCCGGAACACCGAGCGCTCGGCGTACTCCGGGTAGCGGTCGTAGACGTCGGTGAGCAGGGCGCCGAAGCTCTGGCCGGCGATGCGGACGCGGATCGCGCGCAGGCACTCCAGCCGGCTCCGCGCGCGCGGGCCCAGCTGGGCCTCCAGGTCCGCCGCGCGCGCCGTCCCCGCCGGCGTGGCGGCGTAGCGGCCCCAGGGCACGCCGCGCGCGACGTGGCGCTCCACTAGCCCGGCCCGGACGAGGTCGCGCAGGCCCCGGTACAGCCCGCGGCTCATCGGGCCGTAGTTGTAGGCCACGAAGCGGTAGCGCTCGCGCCGCGGCAGCGACGCCTCCTGGGCCAGCAGGAACATCCCCTTCTGCAGGCGCACCGGGTCCAGGCCGCCCGGGGCGGCGTCGTTCACCAGCAGCAGCAGCCAGTCGCGCGCGCGCACCCCCCGCACGCTAGGGACGGCGGACGCGCGTCTGGCCCGCGCAGAGTGACGACTTCCCGCGCCGCGGGGCACTTATAAGCTGTAGACCGATACGTGCCGCCCCGGAACCGTCCCGGGCGTGGCACAGCGCTCCCAAGCCCACGCCGCCCTGGGGCGCGCGATCCGCGACTTCCGCGGGCGCTGCCAGATCTCTCAGGAGGACCTGGCGCACCGGGCGGGGATGCACCGCACCTACCTCGGCGGCATCGAGCGCGGCGAGCGCAACCCCAGCTACACCAACCTCCTGAAGGTGGCCGACGCGCTGGAGATCGACGCCTGGCAGCTGATCCGCCGGGCCAGCGAGCTCGATCCCTAGCGCCCGGCGGTCGAACGGCCCGCGCCCGGTACCTTGGTCCGATGCGCCGTTCCCTGGCGTGGTGGGTGGTCGGAGCCGGGACCCTGGTCTGGGTCCTCGCCCTCACCCAGGGCTGGCTGGGCGGCGAGCCCGGGCGCGAGCCCGGCGGCGCGGCGCGCAAGGTGCAGGCGGGAAGCTTCGACCCGCGCGACGTCCCCATCACCGTCGACGTGTACGAGTACGGCTTCAACCCGTCCAACGTCGTCATCAAGGCCGGGCACGCCGTGGCCTGGCGCGACGTGGGCAAGGAGCACCACACGATCGAGCCCAGCACGCGCGCCGGCCGGGCGCCGTTCCTGGAGGCGAGCCGGACCGGGTCGGCATCCCACGTCTTCCGGCGCCCGGGCGTCTACGCCTACCACTGCTCCATCCACCCGGCGATGGAGGGCACCGTGACGGTGCGCCGGCGGCTCTAGCCGGCCGGTGGGCTCAGGCGGCGCGAACGCGGTGGACGGTGCGGGTGCGCTCGTCCCAGCGCTCGACGCGGCCGTCCGTCATGCGCAGCGACGCCTCGACGCGCTCACGCTGGGGGTTGCGGTCCCGGGCCTCGGGACGAGGGTGCGCGCTGGACGCTTCCCTCCACACGATCCGCTTCGGATAGACCATCTCGTCCTCCTTGACTCGCCGTTCAATCCCTTAACCCGGTGGGCGCCGAATCCGTAACGCGGGATTCTGAGGGCCGGCCCGGCGGAACCGGCCCAGGAGGGCGGTGACCTCAGACCGGGGCGCCCCAGAGCGGGAACCAGCGCTCCAGCTCGGGCTCGATCGGCAGCTCGCCCTCCATCTGGGCCTTGAGCCGCAGCTCGCGCGTGTTGTCGCGCTGCTTGTCCCCGCTCGCGGGGACGAAGGGGTAGAAGGCGCCGCGCTTGTAGTTGTAGATCCAGTACACGTGCCGCTTCTCGGCGTCCTCGAACGGGAACACGGCGGCCAGGATCCGGTCCCCGTAGCCGCCCAGCTCCAGCTCGCCGCCGATCGCGCTGAGCCCGGTGACGAGGTCGTCGAAGTCGGGATCGACCAGGACCATCCAGCGGTAGCCGAACTCGTCGTCGCGCGCCTCGACCGTCGTGCCCGCCTCCTGCGTCGTGGCCGCGATCAGCTCCTGCATCTCGCGCGCCAGCCGCGCGAAGTCCGCGGTGTCCAGCTGCTGGAAGACGATCGCCGCGCGGCCGGTGGTCTTCAGGCTCAGCGACATCTCCAGCGTGACGTACGCCGTGGTCATGGCGAACAGCCGGTCGGGCGCCGGCTTCTTGAGGTCGCGGCGGCCCCGCAGGACGTCGAGGAAGCCCACGGCTAGGCCTGGGTGAGCCGGCCCTGCAGCTGGGACTCGAGCTGCGAGAGCTTCTCGATGCGCTTCTCCAGCGGCGGATGGGTGGAGAAGAGGCTCCCGAGGACCGACTTCACCTTCGGGGGGAAGATGTAGAAGGCCGACAGCTCGGACGCCGCGCGCATGTCGCGCTCGGGGATGCGGTCCATCGTCCCGGCGATCTTCATCAGCGCCGAGGACAGGGCGCTCGGGCGGCCGGTGATGACGCCGGCGCCGCGGTCGGCCGAGAACTCGCGGTAGCGCGAGAGGGCCTGGAGCAGGAAGAACGAGAGCGCGTAGACGGCCAGCGAGACGAGCAGCAGGACGAGGAAGCCCGCGTTGTCGTCGTCGCCGTCCCCGCCGCCGAAGAAGAACCCGAACTGGACGATGTAGGCGGCGACCGTGGCGAAGAAGGAGGCGATCGTCATCACCAGCACGTCGCGGTTCTGCACGTGCGACAGCTCGTGGGCCATGACGCCCTCCAGCTCGGCCGGCGAGAGCAGCTCCATGATCCCCGTGGTCGCGCACACCGTCGCGCTCTTGGGGGAGCGGCCCAGCGCGAAGGCGTTGGGCATCGCGGTCTGGGCCACGGCGACGCGCGGCTTGGGCAGGTCGGCCTGGACGCACAGGCGCTCGACCATCGCGTGCAGCTCGGGCGCCTCCTGGGGCGAGACCTCGCGCGCGCCCATGGCGTGCAGCGCGAGCTTGTCCGAGGTGAACAGCTGGGCCAGCAGCAGGCCGCCGGCGATCAGCGCGACGAACACCGCGCCCACCCCGGCCGCCAGCAGCGCGACGATCAGGACGACGTACAGCGCGCCCAGCAGGAACAGGGTCAGCGTCATGCGGGCGGTGAGCCCGGGGTCGCGGCCGATCTTGCGCGGAGGAGGCATCTACGGGGATTCTAGGCGACCGGCTCTGGCCTACTTAAACGCCGAATACGTCGGCCAGGACGTCGGCGGTGCCGGAGCCGCCGTAGGCGGAGCGCAGATGGCGCTCGACCTCCTCGCGGCTGCGTCCGGCGACCGCCATCTCCAGGGCCACCAGCCGGGCCTCGTCGAGCATGGCCCGGGGCGCCGTGCCGTTGGACAGCTCGCCGCGCAGGCGCTCGACCGCGGCCAGGAGCTCCTCGAGCCCCGTGCGCGCGGCCTCGGCGCGCGACAGGGCGTCCTGAGCCAGGTCCCTCACCCGTTCCGCTTCGGCCACCGGGCGAGGATACCCCGCCTTCCTGAGAATCGGGCAGGTCTCCATAAGACTGAGGCTCAAGTTGAAGTCGAGTCTCGCGCCTCCCTACACTTCGCCGCCGCATGCGCTCGCGCATCGCCCTCTTCACCGTGCTCGTCCTCGCGCCCGCCGCGCTGTGGGCCGGCCTGCCCGTGCTCTCCAGCGGCCAGAAGGGCCTCCAGCAGCGCATCGAGGCCAAGCGCGACAAGGTCGAGCGGCTGAAGTCCAAGGAGGGCGTCCTCACCAACGTGATCCAGAGCCAGTCGGCGAAGATCAACCGCCTCCAGCGCCGCCAGGACGTGATCGAGTCGGACCTGAGCCGCAAGCGCGCGGAGCTCGAGCGCCTCCAGGACGACCTGCGCCGCACGCGCGCCCGGCTGGCGCGCCTGCGGGCCAAGCTCGCGCGCTCGCGCGTCGTGCTGTCGCGGCGGATGGTCGAGATCTACCAGGCCGGCCGTCCCGACCTGGTCACGGTCGTCCTGAACTCCAAGGGCTTCGCCGACCTGATCGAGCGCGGCGAGTTCATGCGCCGCATCAACGAGCAGGACACCAAGGTCATCACCTCGGTGCGGATCGCCAAGGCGCGCACGGACAAGCTGGCCAAGCGCCTGGCCAAGCTGGAGGACCGCCAGCAGCGGATCACCTCCGCGGTGCAGGCGCAGCGCAACCGCGTGGCCAGCGTGAAGATCGACCTCGCGAGTGCGCGGGCCGAGAAGGCGGCGACGCTGGGCGGCGTGCGCGAGCAGCGCCACGAGCACGAGGAGGACCTCGAGGCGATGGAGCGCCAGCAGGCCAAGATCCGCGGCGAGCTCCAGGGCGGCGGCCCGGTCCGCCGCGGCTCCGGGCGCTTCATCTGGCCCATGAACGGCACCTTCACCTCGCCGTTCGGCCAGCGCTGGGGCCGCCTGCACGCCGGCATCGACATCGCCGCCCCGAGCGGCACCCCGATCATGGCCGCCGACAGCGGCACCGTCCAGATCGCCAGCTCGTACGGCGGCTACGGCAACTACACCTGCGTCGGCCACGGCGGCGGGGTCTCCACTTGCTACGCCCACCAGTCCTCGATCGGCGTCAGCGTGGGCCAGAACGTCAGCCAGGGCCAGGTCATCGGCTCCTGCGGAAGCACCGGGAACTCGACCGGGCCCCACCTGCACTTCGAGATCCGCATCAACGGGTCGCCCGTCGACCCGATGGGCTACCTGTAGCCGCCGGTCCGTAGGCTGCCCGGCGTGCAGCCCGACATCGACCTCTTCGGCCTGGAGCTCAAGACCTTCGGGCTGATGTTCGCCCTGGCCTTCCTGGCCATCGGAGCGCTCGCCGGGCGACGCTTCCGCGAGCTGGGCCGCCCGGTGGACTGGGCCTACGAGATCGCCTTCGCCGCGCTGGCCGGCGGCCTGGTCGGCGCGCGGTTGTACTTCCTGGCCGAGAACTGGGACGACGTCAGCGACGACCTGCTCGGCAACCTGTTCAGCGGCTCGGGGCTCGTCTGGTACGGCGGGCTGATCGGCGGCGCGCTGGCCGTGGTGGCCTGGGCGTGGCGGCGCGGGTTCCTCGGGCTGGGGCTGCTGGACTTCTGCGCCCCGCTGCTGGCGCTGGGCTACGCGATCGGGCGGATCGGGTGCCAGCTGTCGGGCGACGGCGACTACGGCGAGGCGTGGGACGGGCCGTGGGCGATGGCGTATCCCGACGGGGAGGTCCCCACGACCGAGGAGGTCCACCCCACCCCGATCTACGAGACGCTCGCCATGGGCGTGACCGCCCTGTTCCTGTTCCGCCGGCGCGACGCCTACCGGCCCGGCGTGCTGTTCGCCCTCTACCTCGTGCTGGCGGGGCTGGAGCGCTTCCTGGTCGAGTTCGTGCGCCGCAACGACGCGGTGGCGGCCGGGCTGACCGCGCCGCAGCTGGAGAGCCTGGTGCTGCTGGCCGCCGGCGTGGTGTGGCTGGCCGTCGCCGCGCGCCGCGGCGGGGGGCTCAGAAGCGCCGCGGCAGGTAGTCGAACGGGTTGAGCGGGCTCGACCAGGCGGCGGGCCCCTGCCGGACCTCGAAGTGCAGGTGCGAGCCCGACGAACGGCCGGTGTTGCCGACCCGCCCGATCGTCTGGCCCTGGCGCACGAGCTGCCCGTAGTTCACCAGGATCTCGCTCTGATGCGCGTAGCAGGTGACCAGGCGCGCATGGCGCAGGCAGGTGAACAGGCCGTAGGCCCCCTGGGAGCCCGCCATCAGCACGCGGCCCTCGGCCACGGCCTTGATCGGCGTCCCGGTGGGGACGGCCAGGTCGATGCCCGCATGGTTGTGGCTGCCGCGGTTCTCGCCGTAGTGGCCGGTGAGCATGCCGCGCTGGGGCAGCGGCCACACGAAGCCCTGGGCGCTGAGCGAGCTGGCCGTGCGCACGATGCGCAGGCGGGCCCGGCTGGGGCGCGAGCCGCGGCCGGCCGGATCGAGCAGGACGATCTTCCCCGAGCCGGCCTCCATCGGCACGGTGACGTCGAGGCTGCGCGCCGTGCGGGCGAATGGCCGGACGCCGACGTTGTCGCGGCTGCCCGCGCCGCCGAGGAACAGGACCTCGCCCACGTCGCCGAAGTTGCGCCCGCGGATGCGCAGGACGCCCTTCTCCTTGACGCGGACCCAGCCGGTGCGGCTGGCCGCCGCCGAGGCGGCGCACCCGCTCTGGCACTGGAGGGCCGCGATCACGGGCTTGGAGTAGAACTGCGTGCCGCCGTAGGCGCCGGAGCCGCCCGACCCGCCGGCGGCCGTCTGGGCGGGCGCCGTCGCGGGCAGGAGAAGCGCGCAGGCGGCGGCCACGGTGACGACCGCGGCGATCAGCCTGCTCTTCGAGTTGCGCGAATTGGCGCTAATCAGCGTTCCGTCTCCCTTTGCTTGGGCCTACGGGGTTAGCTGACGGGCTCGCGCTGAAAGGGCAGCGCTACCACGCGGCAATGCGTGGACTCGCCCCTGACGTCCGGATCGACCGGTCGCCTTGGTTCCCCCGTTCCGCGGGCGTTGGGTACGCCTACGGATTCGGCAAGACTGCGACGGGGCGGCAGTGTAGCGGAAGCCCTGCACGGAATGTTTCACGACCCGTCAGCCGTGCAGCACGTACAGCAGCAGCACGGCGGTGGACAGCAGGGCGGCCGGGAACAGCGCGCTGACGAACAGCGACGGGTGCTCGGCGTGCGCCTCGGGCAGCAGGTGTCCGGCCCCGATGTAGGCCAGCGCGCCCCCCGCGGCGCCCAGCAGCGCCCCCAGGTGCTCGCCCTCCAGGCCGGGCAGCGCGGCCGTCACCAGCGCCCCGGCGGGGATGGCCGCGCCCAGCACGAGGGCCCAGCCGACCACGCTCCGGCGCGTCGCGCCGGCGGCCGCCGCCACCGCGGCGAAGGACACGCCCACGGGCAGCTGGTGGACCAGGATGCCGACCGACACGGCGGTCGCGGCCTGCGTCGACGCCTCCACCCCGGCGGCGAGCACCGCGCCGTCGACCAGGTTGTGCAGGAGCAGCCCGGCCAGGAACGGCGTCAGCGACGTGTGCTCGACGTGCTCCTCGCCGCCCTCGTGGTGGGTGTGGCCGCGCGTGACGACCTCCACCACGAACAGGGCGGCGAAGCCGCCGAGGAACCACATGGCGGCGATGCGGTGGCCGCCCTCCTCCAGCGCCTCGGGCAGCAGCTCGGCGAAGGCGACCGCGAGCAGGATCCCGGCCGCGATGCCGATGGCCGCGCCGCGCAGGCGCGAGCCGATGCGCAGGCCGGCCAGCCCGGCCAGCGCGACCCCGGCGAACCCGGCGCCGGCGACGAGGGCGGGAGCGGCGGCGCGCAGCACGGCGGCGAGCCTAGCGGGACCCGCCGGGGGGCTGGATACGGGCGCTCCATCGGCGTACCCTCACGTGTTGAGGAAAGAGGGCTAAAGGTGTTCGGCGGGACTGCCGATACACGAAGCCTGGGGGTGCGCCCCCAAACCGGTATGCGGACGACACGGGCCTTCATCGCAGGCGTCGGGACCACCGGGTCTCTGGTGGCCGCTGCCGCATGCGTCTTCCTCGTGGCCAGCGCGGTCATCGCCTTCAACGGCTGGCCGGGCGCCGGCTTCGCCGACCGCCTCGACAGCGTCTTCGTCGACGACGCGCCGCCGGTGGCCTGGGACCAGCCGGGCACCGAGGCCGTCGCGACCGGCGCCGGCGACGCCGCGGGCGCCGTGCTCGCCAGCGCGGCCGGCCCGACCTTCGGCGCGGACGGCGTGCTCCTGGGCGCCGACGGCAGCGCCCAGACCGGCGGTCCGGTCCGGCTGCCCGACGGGACCATCGTCACGCCGGCCACCGGCACGGCGGTCGGGCCCGGCCCGGTCACGGGCGGCGGCGGCGGAGGGCCGGTCGACACCGGCCAGGTCCAGAGCACGCTCGCCGAGACCGTCCGCAGGACCGGCACGTCGGTCGGCAACACCGTCCGCGAGACCACGCGCGGCGTCGGCAACAGCGTCGGCGGCCCCGTGGGCGACACCGTGACCCAGACCGGCAACACCGTCGGCAACACTGTCGACAACGTGACCCAGGGCGTCGGCGGCCTCGTGGGTCAGGGCCGCTAGGCCCACCCGGCGCGCGGCGGCCGAAACCCGCGGGCCGCTAGCCCGAGGCGAACGCCCTCTCGACGAAGCGCAGCGACTCGCCCTGCAGCTCGGCGTCGTGCTGGATCGAGCGGTGGTGGCCGCCCGGCAGCGCGAGCAGCCGCTTGCGCGGCGAGCCGGCCGCCTCGTGCAGGGCCACCGAGTGGTCCACCGGCACCTGCTCGTCGCCCTCGGCGTGCATCAGCAGCAGCGGCGCGCGCAGGCGCTCGACGGCGGTCGGCAGGTCGTGCTCGAGCAGGAAGCCCTCGAGCGCGGACGTGTCGGCCTCGAAGTCCAGGCGTCCGGCCCGCAGGCCGCGCAGCAGCATGTCGGCGCCCGCCGGGCAGATCGCCACCACGGCCTCGGCCTCCAGGCGCTCGGCCGCCAGCAGCGCCACGTAGCCGCCCATGCTCGACCCGCGCAGGGCGAGCGGGCGCGGCACCAGCTCGGAGATCGCGGTCACGTCCTCCAGCAGCCGCCCGTCCAGCCGCCCGCCGGTGTCGCCGTGGCCACGCATGTCGAAGGCCACGGCCGCGAACCCGGCCGACCGGGCGTGGCGCGCGAAGTCGAAGTGGCTCTCCTTGCACGACCCCGCGCCGTGCAGGATCACCACCCCGCCCCGGGGCTCGCCGGGGGGCAGGAACAGGGCGAAGGCCAGGCCCTCGTAGGTGCCCAGGCGCTCGGGCGGGTCGGGCAGCGGCATGTCGCGCCGGCGGTTGAGCAGGTCGAACAGCCGCATGCCGGGATAATGGCGCGCGCATGGCGATCACCGCGCTGTCCCACGTCTATCCCATCGGGAGCCGGATCAACGAGGCGGGTCGCCTCGAGGTCGGCGGCTGCGACGCCGTCGAGCTGGCGCAGGAGTTCGGGACGCCCGCCTACGTGGTGGCCGAGGACGACCTGCGCGCCCGGGCGGCCGCGTTCCGCGAGGCGCTGCGCGAGCACCACGGGGACGACGGTGAGGTCCTGTTCGCGTCCAAGGCCTTCCCGGCCCCCGCGGTCTTCCGCGTCTTCGCCGAGGAGGGCCTGTCCTGCGACGTGGCGTCGGGCGGCGAGCTGGCGCTGGCGCTGCGGGGCGGGTTCGACCCGGCGCGGGTGTACCTGCACGGCAACGCCAAGTCGCCCGCCGAGTTCCGCGAGGCCGTCGAGGCCGGCGTGGGCACGATCGTCGTCGACGGGTTCGACGACCTCGACCGGCTGGAGGAGGCGGTCCCGGACGGGAGCGTCCAGCGCGTGATGGTGCGCGTGCGCCCCGGGGTCAAGCCCAGCACGCACGACTTCATCTCCACCGGCCAGGTCGACTCGAAGTTCGGCCTGGGCCTCGACGACGCGCGCGCGGCCGTCGACCGCATCCGGGGCTCCGAGCGCCTCGAGCTGATCGGGCTGCACATGCACATCGGCTCGCAGATCTTCGAGCTGGCCTCGTTTCGCAAGGCCGTCGAGGCGATCGCGGGGCTGGGCGACTTCCCCACCTACAACCTGGGCGGCGGCCTGGGCGTGGCCTACACGGCTCAGGACGACCCGCCGTCGATCGAGGACTACGTCCGGACGAAGGCCGAGGCGGTGCGCGACGTCCTGGGCCCCGGCAAGCGCCTGGTGATCGAGCCCGGCCGCGCGCTGGTGGCCAACGCCGGCGTGACGCTGTACCGCGTGATGACGGTCAAGCGCGACGTGTCCACGTACGTCGGCGTGGACGGGGGGATGTCCGACAACCTGCGCCCGATGCTCTACGGCGCCGTCTACGAGGCGGCGATCGCCGACCGGATGACACCGGGCGACGGCCCCGGCGAGCTGGCTCACGTGGCGGGCAAGCACTGCGAGTCCAGCGACGTGATCGTGCGCGACGTCCACCTGCCCGACCCGCGGCCGGGCGACGTGCTGGTCACGCCGGCCACCGGCGCCTACGGTCACGCGATGGCCAGCAACTACAACGGCGTCCCCCGCCCGCCGGTGATCTTCTGCCGCGACGGGCAGGCGCGGGTGGTCGTGCGCCGCGAGACCTACGAGGACCTGGCGGCCCGTGACGTCGTTTAGCGTCGGGCTGCTGGGCCACGGGACGGTCGGCGCGGCGTTCGCCGAGCTGCTCGAGGCGCGGGCCGAGAACATCGCGCGCACGGTGGGCCGCCGGCCCGAGCTGACCGGCGTCCTGACCCGCTCGCGCGGCGACTTCGACGAGATCCTCGAGCGCAGCGAGCTGATCGTGGAGCTGATCGGGGGCATCGAGCCGGCGCGCGAGTACGTCCTGCGCGCGCTGCAGTCCGGCCGCCACGTCATCACGGCCAACAAGCAGCTGCTCTCCCAGCACGGCGAGGAGCTCTACGCGGCGGCCCAGGCGTCGAAAGTCCAGCTGCGCTTCGAGGCCGCGGTGGCCGGCGTGGTCCCGGTCGTGCGCGTGCTGCAGGAGACGCTGGCCGTGAGCCGCATCGAGCGGCTGCACGGCATCGTCAACGGGACGACGAACTACATCCTCAGCGAGATGGCGCGCACCGGCGCGTCCTACGACGACGCGCTGCGCCAGGCCCAGGAGCTGGGGTTCGCCGAGGCCGACCCGACCGAGGACGTGTCGGGCAAGGACGCCGCGGCCAAGATGGCGATCCTGGCCCGGCTGGCCTTCGGCATCCCGGTCCACCTCGACCAGGGCCCCTACGAGGGCATCGAGCACATCACGCCCGACGACCTGGAGTACGCGTCCGAGCTGAACCTGGCGCTCAAGCTCGTGGGCACGGCCGAGCGCGTCGACGGCGGCCTGTCGGTGCGCGTCCACCCGGTCTTCCTGTACCCGGGGCACCCGCTGGCCTCGGTGTCGGGCCCGTTCAACGCGGTCACCGTCGAGTCGCCCGCCTTCACCGAGATCACGATGTCGGGGCCCGGCGCCGGCGGCCCGCAGACGGCCACGGCGGTGCTGGGCGACCTGGTCACGGCGATGATCCCGGCCCCGCCGCAGGTGGACTGGACGTACGACCTGGAGGTCGTCTCCGACGTGACCTCCGCGTTCTACCTGCACCTCGAGGTGGACGACGAGCCCGGCGTGCTGGGGCGGATCGCCCAGGTGCTCGGACTGCAGGGCATCTCGGTGAAGTCGGTCGTGCAGAAGGGGCTGGACGACCAGGCGCGGCTGGTCATGGTGGTCCACCCGGTGCAGGAGCCGCGGTTCTTCGCCGCGCTGGAGCTGCTGCGCGGCGAGGACTTCGTGCGCGCCGCCCCGCGGGCGATCCGGGTGATCGAGGAGGAGTTCGTCTGAGCGTCCCGCTCATCGAGCGCTACCGCGACCGGCTGCCGTTCGGCCCCGACGACCCGGTGGTGACCCTGCACGAGGGCTCGACGCCGCTGGTCCCCGCGCCCGTGGTGTCCGCGCGCGCGGGCGCCGAGGTGTGGCTCAAGCTGGAGGGCGCCAACCCCACGGGCTCGTTCAAGGACCGCGGGATGACGTGCGCCGTGTCCGCCGCCGTGCGCGAGGGCGCGCAGGCGGTGATCTGCGCGTCAACGGGCAACACGGCGGCCAGCGCCGCCGCCTACGCGGCGCGGGCCGGGCTCACCGGGGCGGTGATCGTCCCCGAGGGCAAGATCGCCACCGGCAAGCTGGCCCAGGCCCTGGTCCACGGCGCGCGGGTGATCGCGCTGCGCGGCAACTTCGACCGCGCGCTGGAGCTGGTGCGCGAGCTGGCCGGGCGCCATCCCATCGCGCTGGTCAACTCGGTCAACGGGTTTCGCCTGGAGGGGCAGAAGACCGCGGCCTTCGAGGTCCTCGACGACCTGGGCGAGATCGACGCCCTGGCCATCCCGGTCGGCAACGCGGGCAACGTGACCGCGTACTGGAAGGGCTTCCAGGAGGCCGGCGCGGCGCCGATGATGCTGGGCTTCCAGGCCGAGGGGGCGGCGCCGCTGGTCCACGGCAAGCCGGTGGCCGAGCCCGAGACGGTGGCCAGCGCGATCCGCATCGGCAACCCGGCGCGCTGGGAGGAGGCGATGGGCGCGGTCGTCGGCTCGTCGGGGGCGATCCGGGCGGTGAGCGACGCCGACATCCTGGAGGCGTGGCGGCTGCTGGCGGCGCGCGAGGGCGTGTTCTGCGAGCCCGCCTCGGCGGCCTCGGTGGCCGGCCTGCTGCGCCACGGCGCAGGCGACGCCCGGCGAATCGTGTGCGTGCTGACCGGCCACGGCCTCAAGGACCCCCAGACGGCGCTCGACCACGCGGGCGCGGTGCTGCCGTGCGATGCCGAGCTGGACGCGGTGGAAGCGGCGGTGTTCGGGTGAACCGGCGGCGGCTGGTGCGGGCGCCGGCGTCCTCGGCCAACCTGGGGCCGGGCTACGACTCGCTGGCCGCGGCGCTGCAGCTGCACCTGGAGCTCGAGGTCGAGGAGACGGGCGAGTTCGCCGTGGAGACCGACCTCGACGTGCCGCGCGACCGCTCCAACCTGGCCGTGCGCGCCTTCGAGCGCCTGCACCCCGCGGACGGGTTCACGTTCCGGATCGCCTCGCCGATACCGGCGGCGGGCGGGCTGGGCTCCAGCGCCGCCGCCGCGGTGGCGGGCCTGCGGGCCGCCGACCACCTGTTCGAGCTCGATGCCGACGTCCTGGCCCACGCCATCGAGCTGGAGGGCCATCCCGACAACGCCGCCGCGACCCTGCTGGGCGGGTTCGTCGTGTGCGCGGACGAGCGGCCGGCGCGCTTCGACGTGCCGGCCGGGCTCGAGGCCGTGGTCGTCGTCCCCGACGCGGCGCCCGTGCGCACGCCCGACGCGCGGGCCGCGCTGCCCGCCGAGGTCCCGCTGGCCGACGCCACGTTCAACGCCGCCCACGCCGCCCTGCTCACGCTGGGCCTGGCCAGCGGCGACTGGGACCTGGTGGCCCGCGGCCTGCGCGACCGGCTGCACCAGCCCCGTCGCGGCCACCTGTACCCGCGCTCGCTGGAGCTGGTCGCG
The DNA here is from genome assembly GCA_035536255.1 of Solirubrobacteraceae bacterium. GTDB lineage: Bacteria > Actinomycetota > Thermoleophilia > Solirubrobacterales > Solirubrobacteraceae > AC-38. Next base: position 12,485 of record DATLOP010000273.1, on the reverse strand, counting down.
CGCGCGCCGGGCCTCGGCGCGCTCGGCGCGACGATCTCGGGCGCCGGGCCGGCGGTGCTCGTGTGGACCCACTACGAGCAGACGGCCGGCGTCGTGGAGGGGCTGCGGCGCGAGGCGCCGGACGCCGAGATCCGCCGCGTCCCCTTCGAGCCCGAGGGCGCGTCGGTCCGCGAGCTCTAGGGCTCGATCCGCGGAACGGCGGCCCGCCTCACCGCTTGGCGGCGGGCTCGCCGGCCAGCGCGTCGAGGCGCGAGCGCGCCTCGGGCAGCGCCAGCCGGTCCAGCAGCTCGGCGGCCAGCGCCAGGTAGTCCGCGCCCAGGTCGGGGCGGTGGTCGAGGATCGACACTCCGCGCTCGGCCGACTCGGCGTAGGCGATGGACTGGCGGATCGTCGTGTCGAAGACGCGGTCGCCGAACGCCTCGGCGAGCGACGCGTGGGCCTCGCGCGAGTGCACGGTGCGCATGTCGGCCAGGTTGAGCACCACGCCGATCCAGGTCAGGTCGGGGTTCAGGCTGTCGCGGGCCAGCTCGATCACCTCGAGCGCCTGCTCGACGCCCTGCATGGCGAAGTACTGGGCCTCGGCGGTGATCAGGGCCTGGTCGGCCGCGACCAGCGCGTTGACCGTGAGCAGGCCGAGCGAGGGCGGGCAGTCGAGCAGCACGACGTCGTAGGCGCGCTCGAGGTCGCGCAGGGCGCGGCGCAGCGTCAGCTCGCGGCCCATCTTCCCGCTCAGCGCCAGCTCGGCCTCGGCGAGCTGGAGGTTGGCCGGGATCACGTCGTCGTGGATGGCCTCGCTGGCCGGCGCGCGGCCGGTCAGGACGTCGGCCACCGTCGGCTCGGCGTCGGGCGGGACGTCGAAGTAGTCGGAGAGGTTGCCCTGCGGATCCAGGTCGACGGCCAGCGTGTCGAGCCCGACGCGACGCATGACGTCGGCGAGCGTGCGGACCGCCGTCGTCTTCCCGGTGCCCCCCTTCTGGGAGAGGACTGCGATCGTCACCGCCATCTCGGCGCAGCGTAGCGCCCGCCGTCAGGCGGTGGCCTGCCGGACCTGGCGCGACTCGTCGCGCCGCGGCTCGGCGACCTGCGAGAGCTCCAGGAAGCGCAGGCTGTGGCACCCCACGACGACCTCGTCGCCGTCCTCGAGGGTGCGCCACTCGACGCGCTCGCCGTTGACGAACACCCCGTTGAGCGAGCGGTCGTCGAGCACCTTGACCCCGTCGGGGCCGCGCACGATCAGCGCGTGGCGGCGAGAGACCGTGGGGTCGTCGAAGCGGATGTCGGCGGCCAGGCTGCGGCCGATGCGCGTCCACTGGCTGCTCAGCGCGAACAGGCGGGTCTCGCCAGCGCGCTCGTAGGCCAGGTACTCACCGGGCTCGTCGAGGCCCTCGCGGACCTCCTCGACCCAGCCCGGGTCGCCCTTGTCCTCCTGCGGCCAGGGCCGCCCGGTGAACTGCGAGTCGCCGAACAGCGAGGCGCGCACGAAGTCGGTGCCGCCGCAGCCGGGACAGCGGGGCAGGGCGTCGTCGTTGGCCAGGTTGACGACGAAGTCGCAAGTCGCGCACCGAAACGACCCGATGCCGGCGAGCGTCCCCGACTCGATTGACTGCAAAGTGGACAACTCCTCTACCCCATAGCCCGCCGGGAGGCGGATCCAAGGCCGATTCTACCCGTGCGGTCAAAATCACTAACCCTGATGGCAGGCGATTTTCGGCGCGCAGGAGGGAGCCTTCCCGCGGCGAATCAGGGGCCATGGAACATTCCCCTGCACTCGAGCGCGAACTGCTGCGAAAGGGCGTCGGAGCCCGCGTCCAGGCGGACCACCGCTGCGCCGACTGCGGCCGCACGCCGCTCATCGGGGAGACCGTCTACCACTACGCGCGCGGGTCCATGCGCTGCGAGCTGTGCCGCCCGCTGAGCCGCAGGGAGCCGGTCCGCTCCGAGCTCGTCCACGGGCCCGAGCACGGGCACTGCGTCGTGCGCGTGACGCGCGTCGCCGCCTCGGCGTAGCCGGTCGCCGGGCTAGATGCCCGGCGGAGGTAGTCTCTCGCCCCGTGGACCCGTTCACGGTCTCGGTGACGATCGCCCGCCCCCGCGAGGAGGTCTTCGAGTACCTCGCGGACATCGCGAACCACGCCGAGTTCACCGACCACTACCTCAAGGACTGGCACCTGACGCGGGAGGACTCCTACGGTCGCGGCGCGGGCGCCCGCTTCCGGCTGGACGCCCCCGGAAACCGCTTCCCCTGGGGCGACACGACGTTCGTCGAGGTCGATCCGCCCTACCGCATCGTCGAGGTCGGCCGGGGCGGGAAGTTCAACCGCATCAAGGTGACCGGCGTCTACACGCTGACCCCCGGCGCCGGCGGCACCACTCGGGTGGAGTTCACCAACGAGATCGAGCCCGCCACGCTGGCCGACCGCATCATGGAGTCCTTCGGCGTCCGCGGGTGGCTGCGGCGCCGCAACGCCAAGGCCATGCGCCGCCTGCGCTCGATCCTCGAGGACGGCGAGGACCGCGGCAAGCGCGCGACCGTCGCGGCCGGCTAGTGGTCCCGGACCCGTGGCCGGGGCCACTTAAATAGAATCGCCGCCGCCGTGTTCGCCGGTCGCCTCCGCCCCGTCCTCGTCGCCGCCGTCCTGCTCGCCGGGCTGGGCGTCGCTGGCTGCGGGCAGGAGAACCCGCGCACGCACGCGAAGACCGAGGGCCCCTACCTCGACGTCGGCCCGCTCCAGTACCAGGTGCAGATCTCGCGGCTGCTCAACCCGGCCGACCAGGAGGACCGGGCGTACTTCGTCGGCGTCGAGCGCCCGGACGAGCTGCGCGGCGAGGAGGCGTGGTTCAGCGTGTGGGTGCGCGTGTGGAACCGGACGGAGGGGACCCACACCGCGTCCGACCACTTCGAGATCGAGGACACCACCGGCAAGCGCTACGAGCCCGTCGAGGTCGGCGCCGGCAACGTCTTCGCCTACCGCCCGGCGGCCATCCCCTCGGGCGGGACCCTCCCGGCGGCCGACAGCGCGGCCGAGCAGAGTCCGATCGGCGGCTCGATGCTGCTGTTCCGGGTGACCAACGAGTCGCTGGCCAACCGCCCGCTGATCCTCCACATCGAGAGCCCGCGCGGCGAGCCGCACGAGGCCGAGATCGACCTCGACGTGTAGGGGTCTAGTCGAAGGCGTGTCCGCGGACACTGCCCTCGGAATGTTTCCTCACAGGACACTTTGCGAGGGGACCCCCCTCGGGCCGGGACCCTGACCCCCTCACCCGCGTCTTTCTCGAACCGCCGCGGCGGCTACACGCCCAACGCCGACACCAGCACCTGCCGGGCGATCGGCGCGGCGACCTGGCCCCCAGCCCCGGCGCGCAGGCGCCACACGGCGACCGCGAAGCGCGGGCGCCGCGCCGGCGCGAAGGCGACGAACCAGGCGTCGGTCTGGCCCTGCTCGAGGCCCAGCTCGGCCGTCCCCGTCTTCCCGGCCACCTGCACTCCGGTGATGTCGGCCGCCGTCCCGGTGCCGCCCTTGACCACCCCGATCATCAGCCGGCGGATCGTCACGGCCACGGCCGGCGTGGTGACGCGCACGCGCCGCCCACGGCGGTCGCGCTCCAGCGTCGGGTCGACCCGCACGCCGCGGTTGCCGATCGCCGCCGCCATCGACGCCATGAGCAGCGGGTTGGTCAGCACCTTGCCCTGGCCGATCGCCGTCGAGCCGAGGTCGAGGTCGTCGCCGATCCCGCTGGGCTGGGGCATCGTGCTCATGACGGCGCCGGGGATCGCCGGGCGCTGGTTGAACCCGTAGGACTCGGCCTCCTCGACCAGGCGCTTCTTGCCCACCTTCACGCCCAGCGGCGCGAAGACCGAGTTGCAGGAGTGCGCGAACGAGTTGGAGAAGCTGCCGCCGCACGACTCGCCGTTGGCGTTGGCCAGGCTGACGCCCTCCAGGATCGCCGCCGTCTGCACCGGGAACTCGTCGGACACCTTGACCTTGCGGTCCTCCAGCGCGGCCGAGGTCGTGATGATCTTGAAGATCGACCCCGGCGGGCCGGTGGACGAGAACGCCGTCCCGGCCAGCGCCAGCACCTCCCCCGTGCCGGGCTGGAGCACCGCGACCCCCCCGCTCTGACCGCCCAGCGCCGCGATCGCCGCCTCCTCGATGCGCGGGTCGATCGTCGTGGTCACCGCCCGCGCGGGGACCGGCCGCGAGCGGGCCACGATGCGCCCGCCCGCCGACAGCGTGCCGCCGGGCCGGCCGGCCAGCCGGGGCTGGAGCGCGCGCTCGAGCCCCGACGTGCCGACGCGCGCGCCGGGCGGGTAGCCCGGGGCGCGCAGGGTCGAGGCCAGCTCGGGCGGGATCGGCCCCATCTCGCCGACGATCTCGGCCGCCACCGCGGACAGGTCGCTGGTCCGGTCGTCGCCCCGGGCCAGCGCCCGGCCGTTGCGGGCCACGATCGTGGCCCGCCGCGGCAGCCGGGTGCTGCGGGTCAGGCGCTGCCCGCGCGCCACGCCGGGGAACGTCAGCTCGGGGCCCCAGTCCACGCGGGCCGCGTCCCCCTCGCCGGAGAAGGGCACGCGCAGCGTCGCGCTGACCGTGCCGAAGATCCGCGTGCGCACCCGCACCGGCACGTCGACGACGCCGTCGCGCGGGTCGCCCGGATCGCCGACGGAGATCCGCGTCGCGGTGGCCGTGTCCGCCGCGTCGGCGTAGGCCTCGCGAAAGCGCTGGACCGGGAAGCGCCGGCGGGCCTCGTCGCTGAGCTCGGCGTGCATGGCGTCGTAGTCGCCGGCCGCCCACGCCCGCGCGAAGCGCTCGGCCGCGTCGCGCTCGGGGGGGACGTGCAGGGCGCCCACGACGACGCCGACGACGAAGGCGAGCCCGGCCAGGATCGCCACCGGCAGGAGGCGGTGCGTGAGCCGGTAGCGGCGATCGTCGTACCGTGTGCGACTTGCCTCCACGATCGCAAGCAGGGTAGTTGATGCCACGGGCCGCCCCATGACGTGGCTGGACTGGGCGATCGTCGCGTTCGCCCTGCTGATGGCGTTCCACGGGTACGCCCGCGGCTTCGTGGTGGGCGCCCTGTCGCTGGCCGGGTTCGCGGCCGGCGTGTTCGTCGGCACCCGGCTGGGGCCCGAGCTGCTGCCCGAGGGCTCGGCCTCCCCGTACGCGCCGATGTTCGGGCTGCTCGGCGCGCTGACCGCCGGGATGATCCTGGCGTCGGGGCTGGAGGCCGTGGGGTTCGCCGTGCGCCGGCGGCTCGGAGCGCGCCGGGCGGTCAACGCGCTGGACGGGCTGCTGGGGTCCGGGCTCACCGCCGCCCTGGCCCTGGGGCTGGCGTGGCTGTGCGGGGCGGTCGCCCTGCAGAGCGCGCAGGACCGCGACCTGCGGCGCACCGTCCAGCGCTCGCTCGTCCTGCGCGAGCTCAACGCGGTCCTGCCGCCGTCCGGCCCGATCCTCAACGCGCTCGCCCGCTTCGACCCGTTCCCCCAGATTCAGGGGCCGCCGGCCAACGTGGGGCCGCCCAACAGCGCGATCGCCCGCGATCCCCAGGTCCGCGCGGCCGGCCGGGGCGTGGTGCAGGTGCTGGGGACGGCGTGCGGGCTGGGGATCTCGGGGTCGGGCTGGGTGGCCCGCCCCGGCGTCGTGGTCACCAACGCGCACGTCGTGGCGGGGACCGACGACGCCACGGTGCAGGCGGGCGGCGAGGGCGAGCGCCTCGACGCGCGCACCATCCACTTCGATCCCACCAACGACGTCGCGGTGCTGGCCGTGGACGGCCTGGACGCGCCCGGGCTGCGGCTGGCCGGCGGCGCCGGGCCGGGGACCTCGGGAGCGGTGCTCGGGTTTCCCGAGAACGGCCCCTACGACGTCGCCCCGGCGCGCCTGGGGTCCACCCGGACCGTCGTCACCCAGGACGCCTACGGGCGCGGCCCGGTGCGCCGCAGCATCGTCACGCTGCGCGCGAACGTGCGCCCCGGGAACTCCGGGGGCCCCATGGTCGACGGGGCGGGCCGCGTGCTGACCACGGTGTTCGCGGCCACGGTCGGCCGGGCGCAGCGCGGCGGCTACGGCGTGCCCAACGCGATCGTGCGCCGCGCCCTGGCGCGGGCCCGGGGCCCCGTGGGCACCGGACCGTGCGCGCGGTAGCTACTGGGCGGCGAAGACTTTCCAGGCGCCGGGCACGCCCTTGAGCTCGTGCTCGCCGCGGTCCTCGAAGTCGATCCCCGAACCGACGACCAGGTCCTTGACCGTGCTGGACACCAGCACCTCGCCCGGCCCGGCCAGGGAGCCCACGCGAGCGCCGATGTGGACGGCCATGCCGGCCACGTCGTCGCCGCGCACCTCGCACTCCCCGGTGTGCAGGCCCGCGCGCACGCGGATCCCCAGCGGTTCCACGATCTCGGTGATCGCCCGTCCGCAGCGGATCGCGCGGGCCGGCCCGTCGAAGGTGGCCAGGAAGCCGTCGCCCGTCGTCTTGACCTCGCGGCCCTGCCAGCGCTCCAGCTGGCGGCGCACCAGGTCGTCGTGGCGCTCGAGCACCTTCCGCCAGCCCGCGTCTCCCAGCTCGGCCGCGCGCCGGGTGGAGTCGACGATGTCGGTGAACATGACCGTGGCCAGGATCCGGTCGGGCTCGTGCACCGGCCGCGTGCCGGTGAAGAACTCGTAGATCTCGTCCATGGCCGATTCGGCGTCGCCGGCCACGATCAGGCTGTCGGTGCCGGGCAGCATGACCAGCTTGGCGCCCGGGATCCGCTCGGCCAGGTATTGGGCGTGGCGCGGGTCGATCAGCGGGTCCTCGCCGCGGTGCATGACCAGCGTGGGGACCTGGATGGACGGCAGCACGTCGCGCACGTCGTAGTCGCCGGCCAGCAGCAGCATGTCCCGGACGACCTTGGGCGGGGCCGACAGGCGCTCGAGCCTGCCGTACCACTCGACGAACTCGCGGTCCTGCGCCAGCGACGGCGCGAGTGCGGGCAGGCGCGTGCCGGTCCCCCAGTTCTCGACGAGGTCGTGGACGAACGCGTCGCGCGCCTCCGCGGTGTTGGCCCAGGGCGTGTCCTGCGCCCACAGCGTCCGCGCCCACGTGCTGTAGAGGACGAGGGCGAGCGTGCGCTCGGGATGCGTGGCCGCGAACAGGATGGCCATCGGGCCGCCGTCGAGCTGGGCGAACAGAGCCGCGCGCTCGGAGCCCGCGGCCTCCAGCACCGCGATCACGTCGTCCATCTGCTCCTCGAGCGTGGGCGGCTTGTCGTAGGGATCCGACATCCCCGTTCCCCGGCGGTCGAACATGATCAGCCGCGCGCGCTGCGCGATCCGCGTGAAGAACTCCGCCACCAGCGGGTGGTCCCACAGGTGCTCGATCTGGGACAGCCACGTGGGGACGTAGAGGAAGTCGATCGGGCCGTCGCCCGTGACGCTGTAGGCGATGTGGTGGTCGCCGGAGCGGGCGTAGCGGGTCGGTCCCGGTCGCATCGCCATGCCCTCACGCTACCCTCCCGCCGGTGTCGAAGACGCTCGTGATCGCGGAGAAGCCGTCGGTGGGACGCGACCTCGCGCGCGTGCTGCCGGGGCCGTTCCAGAAGCACGAGGGCTGGCTGGAGGGCCCGGAGCACATCATCTCCTGGGCGGTCGGCCACCTCGTCCAGCTGGCCGAGCCCGACGAGTACGACCCCAAGTTCAAGAAGTGGCGGATGGACGACCTGCCGATCGTGCCCGACCGCTTCAAGCTGGTGGTGCGCGACGAGCGCTCCAAGAAGCAGATGAGCGTGATCCGCAAGCTGCTGGTCAACGAGACCGTCGACCGGGTCGTGAACGCCTGCGACGCCGGGCGCGAGGGCGAGCTGATCTTCGCCTACCTGTACGAGAAGGCGAGCTCCAAGCTGCCGGTCCAGCGGCTGTGGCTGCAGTCGATGACCAAGCAGGCGATCGAGAACGCGTTCGGCGACCTGCGCCCGGGGGCCGACATGGCCCTGCTGGAGGAGGCGGCCCGGTCGCGCAGCGAGGCCGACTGGATCGTGGGCATGAACGCCACGCGGGCGGCGACGATCCGCCTGCGCTCGTCGTTCGACGGCGCGGTGTCGCTGGGGCGCGTGCAGACGCCGACGCTGGCCATCCTGGCCCGGCGCGAGGAGGAGATCCGCGCCTTCGTCCCCGAGGCGTACTGGCTGGTCGACGCGGTGTTCGCGGCGGACGGCGACCGGGTGTACGAGGGCCGCTACCACGCCGGCTCCAAGCCCCGGCTGCCGAGCGCCGAGGAGGCGGCGGCGATCGTGGCGGCCGTCGAGGGCGGCACCGGCGAGATCACCAAGCTCGAGACCTCGCGGCGCAAGGAGCGCGCGCCGCTGCTCTACGACCTCACGACGCTCCAGCGCGAGGCCAACAACCGCTACGGGTTCAGCGCCCGGCGCACGCTGGCCGCGGCGCAGCGCCTGTACGAGGAGCACACCGCGCTCACCTACCCCCGCACCAACTCCCGCTTCCTGCCCTCCGACATGAAGGGCGACATCAAGCCCACGGCCGAGCTGGTGGGCCAGAACCCCAACTACGCCGCGGCGGCGAAATACGTGACCGGCCTGGACGTCCTGCCGCTGGCCCGCGTGGTCAACGACAAGAAGGTCACCGACCACCACGCGATCATCCCGACGCGCTCGCAGCACCGCGTCGAGAAGATGAACGACGACGACAAGAAGGTCTACGACATGGTCGCGCGGCGCTTCCTGGCCGTCTTCCATCCCGACGCCGAGTTCGAGAACACGCGCGTGGAGACCACGGTCGCAGACCACGTCTTCCGCACGCGCGGCAAGGTGCTGCTGGTGCCGGGCTGGCGCGGGGTGTACGGCGAGACCGCCGAGGGCGCGGACCGCCCGGCGCGCGACGGCGAGGCCGAGGACGAGGGCCGCGAGCAGCGCCTGCCCAAGCTGGCCCAGGGCGAGCCGGCCGAGGTGCGCTCGGTCGAGTCGCTGGAGAAGGAGACCCAGCCGCCGCGGCGCTACTCCGACGCCTCGCTGCTGGCCGCGATGGAGACCGCCGGCAAGCTGGTCGACGACGAGGAGATGCGCGAGGCGATGAAGGACTCGGGCATCGGCACCCCGGCCACGCGCGCGGCCATCATCGAGCGCCTGATCGCGGTGGGCTACATCGAGCGCGACGGGCGCGCGCTGGTGTGCACGGAGAAGGGCCTCAACGTGATCCGCCTGCTGGCCGAGCACCCGCTGACCTCGCCCTCGCTGACCGGCGACTGGGAGGCGCGCCTGGCCAAGATCGAGGCGGGCGCCGACACGCGCGGCAAGTTCATGGGCGACATCGCCAAGTTCGCCGAGTCCACGGTCAAGCAGCTGGACGAGACGCTGAAGGGCGTGCGGATCCCCCGCGCCAAGCTCGGGCCGTGCCCGGTGTGCGGGCGCGAGATCTCCGAGAACCGCAAGGGCTACTCGTGCTGGGCGCGCGAGGACCCGGGGTGCGGCTTCGTGATCTGGAAGTCCAAGGCGGGCAAGCATCTGGCGGTGGCCGTGGCCAAGGAGCTGATCGCCACCGGGCGCACCGCGAAGCCCGTGACCGGGTTCAAGGGCCGCTCGGGACGCTCGTTCCGCGCCAAGCTCGCGCTCCAGCAGAACGAGGAGGGCAAGTGGCGCGTCGAGTTCGACGAGGCGTGGGCCCGCGAGGGCGCCAAGCCGCCCGAGGCCGACTCCGCCTCCGAGGAGCGCGCGGCGACGGCCGCGCCCGAGGCGGCCTGACCTCGCGGGGTTGATCCGGGGGCCGTGTCCCAGGCGTAGTGTCGTGGCGTGACGGGATGGAGGGGCGCTACCGACGGAGGCGAACTGGCACTCGCTCGGTCGTTGCGCTGCCGTGTCGGTCGACGACTGTCACCTGCAGTGACCCCCGAACTCGCGATGTGCGGCGCACCTGCATTTGCCCCTGTCGAGTGAGCCGGACGATCAGTGCGAGTCGCCCTCGCGAGCGCGCGACTCGAGTGGCGCTCCCGCCGCGCACAGTGCTCCGATCCAGATGGAACCTCAGGCTAAGGCGGCATGGACAGTCCGCTTCCACGATGCCGACACTGGCAAGCCCGAGCCTAAGGACGCGACTAATCCGCTGGAGCGGGATGCGCAGTGAGAGGCGCGGACGGTGCGTCCGCACGAGCGCCCAGGACACCGGACGTGGATCGCCTAGGTCGGGCGCTCGAGGCGCCCCGACGATCGTGCTCGGCGACGATGGGGTCTCGCTCCCCGGCGCGTCGCCCGACGGCTCGACGATCCTCCAGCTGTGCGCCGCAGGTGGCGAAGTCCAGTTCCCGGCAGCGTCTCGTGCCCGTACGGCGAACACATGCTCGCCAAGGGCCAAGTCATCGAAGGAAACGGGCGACGTGCATGCCGCAAAGGGAGCCTCGTCCAGACGGCACTCGACCACGTCGACCTGCTCAGGCGAGGTAAATGTAAGAGTCGTCTCGCGGGAGGTCGTCGACGTCGCGGGACCGTTCGCGATGGTCACAGGTGGCGGGGAGGTATCGATGCTCCAGGCGGTCTTTGCGACCGAGCCAACGTTGCCCGCCGTGTCGATCGCGCGGACCTCGAACTCATGCTTGCCGTCATCCAGCTGCTCGTATCGTGCCGGCGGGTCGCAGGCCGCGAATGAGGCCGCGTCCAAACGGCACTCGAATCGTGATCCCTCCTCCGACGCGGAGAAGGCGAAGCTCGCCTCCGAGGAGTTGGAGACGGCCGGCGGGCCGGCAGTGATCTTGGTTGCGGGTGAGTCGAGGTCGGCGGTCAAGGCTCGAGAGACGTTCAGTCGTCCACCGCTCACAGTCTTGTCCGTCAGCGACGGGAGAGGGTCGACGGTGCGTAGCAACCGCTCTCGCAACCTGCTGACTGACAGTCCGGGTACATGAGACTTCACAAGCGCCGCCGCCCCAGCGACCTGCGGGGTTGCGAACGAGGTCCCTGCGAGGGACGCATACGAGCACCGCACGACAACCTCCGTGACATACGCGCCGTCGTAGGTGTTCACCTCGTCGCTTGTCAGACGCAGGCGGAGGTAGACGGCACTTTGGCCGTCGAAGTCTCCGAGTGGAGCTTCGAAGGTCGACAGCTGGCCGTTGGTACTTCCGCTCCACCTCCCGAGCTCGTGGTACTGGCCGTCGCGGTGAACCGCCGCCTCGACACGCAGGTAGTCCTTGGCAACCTCGGTTTCTAGGCCGGCCCACAGCTTCACGACGCAACCGTGCCGATTAACTAGATTGATCGGGTCAGTCAGTGTGACTCTGGTATCGGCGCTGTTTGGGTAGCGGCCTTCCGGGCTATCCTTGATTAGCGGTCCGACGCCGTATGTGTGCTGGGATACAGTACGCCTCCACCGACTGGGATCGGGCGGGTCCGCTGCTTCGGCGTAGTCCCAGAGCGATGCGGTCGTGAATCGATCGCCGAAGAACTCGCGGTTGTGCAGCGCCGTCGAAAGGATGTTCGCGCCGGGCGCCCCAAGGTCAACGGAGCGAGCCCCGTAGTTGGAACCCCAGGCGTGCGCAGACAGGGACACGAGCTCGTCGCGGTGATCAGTCGCCGCCACGCAGAGCACATTGACGAGCTCGATTTCGCACGGCCATCTATCATCGTTGTCGAGGTCTGCTCCACTGTTCCCCGCGGCGGCTACGAACAGCGTACTCGGATATAAAGCCATTACGTCGTGCCCCGCTTGGCTGTACCCGGCGCCGCTAAGGCTGAGGTTCACAACATCGGCTCCCATGCGGCCGGCGTATGTGAAGGCATCGAGCAGCGCGTCGAGCGGGCATCCGTTGTGCGGGCCGACCAAGCCGCAGGCCTTCAAGGCGATCAGTGAGGCCTTCCAGTTGATGCCAGCTGTACCAAGGTTGTCGTCTGTCACCGCTCCAATGATTCCGGCAACGCCGGAGCCGTGGCCGTGGGAGTCACTCGGCCTGTTGTCGGCAGCCACGAAGTCCCAGCCGTGGACATCGTCAACGAAGCCGTTCCCATCGTCATCGACACCATTGGCTTCGCGCGCGTTTCCCACCTCCCCCGGGTTGCGCCACATGTTCGCGGCAAGATCGGGATGGAAATAGTCAATGCCCGTGTCGACGACCGCAATCTTGACCTTAGCGTCGCCGGTCGCGACGTCCCAAGCCGGTGCCGCCGAGATATCCGCCCCGGCGACGCCGGGGATGCCACCAAACGGCTGGCCCGTGTTCTCTAATCCCCATTGTCTCCCGGTGAGCGGATCGTTCGGGGTCCGCTGGAGGGAGTAGACGGAGTTCGGCTCGGCATACCGGATCCGTCGGTCACGGTTCAAACGGGTGAGGGCCGCCGAAGCAGACGTTTGCGGATCGATGCGGACTAACTGAAGGCTCGGAAGCAGCAGGTTGCGCTTGGCGACGACGCCCGCGCGCTGGCGGATTTCCGCGCGCTCCGCCACCCCGATGCCGTCCTCGAACCGGACTAGGATCTCGCCAGGAACTACGCGTGTTTCTTCAGGCGAGGCCGTGGC
>DATLOP010000272.1:0-3715 GCA_035536255.1 Solirubrobacteraceae bacterium | reverse complement strand
CACGGCGCCGCGCGTGACCGTCCCGCCCGTGACGGAGCCCGGCGGGCCCGACGCGGCCACCGGGTCCGGCGGCGCGGGCACGCCCGAGGCGACGGTGGGGTCGACGGTCCCGGTGGCGCCCCTCGGGACCGCCGCCGACGGGGACCCCGGCACGTCCGCACCGCCCGCCGAGCCGGCCGCGACGGTCCGTGCCGTGGAGGCCGCGGCCGGCGAGAGCGGCGCCGAGAGCGGCGCCGAGAGCGCCGGCTAGAGCACCGGCTCAGGCGACCAGGCCGGCGACGACGAGCGCCAGGCCCGCGACGCCGAGGACGACCGTGGCGACGAGCGACGCCGTGGCCCAGCGGCCCGCGGAGCGCTTGAGGTCCTCCTCGGAGCGCAGCGAGATGACGTAGCGCCCGCCCTCGCCCTTGCGCATCCCCAGCGCGCCCGCCGCGTCGTGCGCCTCGCCGAGGACGTAGAGGCGCTGGCCGGGGCGCACGATCCACTCCTCGCGCTCCAGGCCGATGGTGCGGTCGCCCCAATCGAAGACGCCCTGGGCCAGGGTCTCGAGGATCCCGCCGCCCCGCGACGCGGGCTGGTCGCGGTCCAGACGGTCCAGCACCTTGACCGGATGGTCGAGGTCGGCGTCGCGCGGGTCCAGCGTCACCCGGCCGGTGTCGTCCTCGAGCACGAACGCCTCCTCGGACTCGTGCTCGGCGATCGTCCGCGTGCGCTCGACCCGCCGGCGATCGCCGTCGGAGTCCCGGTCCCACTCCCAGTAGTGCTCGGTGACCTGCGTCCGGTACCAGACGCACTCCTCACCGCTCTCGGGCGCCTTGGCCGGCCCCTGCGGACCCGCCTGGGCCACCCCGACAAGCTCACACCGGTGCGAGAACGCTCCGGCCCCCGCCGCCTCCGCGGCCGCCGAGGCGAGCGACGTCAGATCGCCGGCCGTCAAGGTCTCGGCCAGCGTCATCTCCTTCAAGCTCCCCCGCTGATGCCGCCACAGGAAGTAGGCCCCCACGGCCAGAGCCAGAGCGATGATCCCCCCAATCAGCACACGCGCAGCCTAGCCCACGCGGGCGCCTATACTCACCCCCTCGGGGCGTGGCGCAGCCTGGTAGCGCGCACCGTTCGGGTCGGTGAGGTCCCCGGTTCAAATCCGGGCGCCCCGATTCCCTTCCCGCTCGAACGTCCCGCAATGGTCGCCCTGGCAGCCAGTCCGGGACGTTCGGCGGGCTGGGCGCGCGGGCCCGCAACCCCGGGCGGGGCGGCGTGTTGACGCCCTCGATGGCCCGCCGTCTCACCGCCCGCCTCTTCCTGTTCGCCGCCGTGGCCGCGCTGGCGCTGCCGGCGTCGGCGTGCGCGGGGTCGGGGTCGAGCCTGCGGCTGGCGCGGGTGGGGAGCTTCGACCAGCCGGTGCACGTGACGGCGCCGCCCGGCGACGCGCGGCGGTTGTTCGTGGTCGAGCAGGCGGGCCGGATCCGCGTGGTGCGCGACGGGAGGACGCTGCCGGGCGCCTTCCTGGACATCAGCGGCCGCGTCGCGTGCTGTGGCGAGCGGGGCCTGTTCTCGATGGCCTTCGCGCCGGACTACGCGCGCAGCGGACGCTTCTACGTGTCCTACACCGACCGGGCGGGCAACTCGCGGATCGAGGAGTTCCGGCGGGTATCGGCCGACCGGGCGCGCGCCGGCTCGCGGCGCCTGGTGCTGTTCCAGGACCAGCCCGAGCCCAACCACAACGGCGGGCTGATCGTCTTCGGCCCCGACGACCTGCTGTACGTCGGCTTCGGCGACGGCGGGGGCGGCGGGGACATGCACGGCGCGCGCGGCAACGCGCAGAACCTGAACACGCTGCTGGGCAAGATCCTGCGGATCGATCCGCGCGCCAGCGGCCGGCGGCGCTACCGCGTCCCGCGCGACAACCCGTTCGTGGGGCGCGCGGGCCGCGACGAGGTCTGGGCCTACGGGCTGCGCAACCCGTGGCGCTTCTCGTTCGACCGCGCGAACGGCGACCTGATCGTCGGGGACGTGGGTCAGAACTCGTTCGAGGAGGTCACGTGGACGGCCCGCGGCGCGGCCCGCGGGCGCAACTACGGCTGGCGGGTGTGGGAGGGCCGGCGGCGCAACACGAGCGAGCCGGCCGGGCGGCTGCTGTTCCCCCAGATCACCTACCCGACGCGCAACGGGTGCGCGGTGACCGGCGGCTACGTGGTGCGCGACCCGGCCCTGCGGGGCTGGCAGGGGCGCTACCTGTACGCGGACTACTGCAACGGCTCGATCCTGACGGCGCGGCTGGGCCGGGGCGGCGCGACCGACAGCGGCTCGACCGGCCTGCGGGTCTCCGAGCTGGCCTCGTTCGGCGAGGACTCGGGCGGGCGCGTGTACGTGGTGTCGCGCGGCGGCCCGGTGCACCGCATCGTCGCGCGCTAGCGTCCGCCGCATGGCGGATGAGCTGGCGGCGCACGACGTCGCCCTGGTGCGCGCGGACAACCCGGGGCCGTTCACCCTGGAGGGGACGAACACGTGGATCGCCGGCCGCGACCCGGCGTGGGTGGTGGATCCGGGCCCTGCGGGGCTGCCCAACCACGTGGCCGCGGTGGCGGCGGAGGTGGCGGCCCGCGGCGGGCTGGG
This sequence comes from Solirubrobacteraceae bacterium, assembly GCA_035536255.1. Classification (GTDB taxonomy): domain Bacteria; phylum Actinomycetota; class Thermoleophilia; order Solirubrobacterales; family Solirubrobacteraceae; genus AC-38. Next base: position 1,102 of record DATLOP010000272.1, on the reverse strand, counting down.
CGGGATCGCCCTGACGCATTCGCACGGCGACCACGCGGGAGCGGTGTCCGCCCTGCTGGACGCCGCCGGCCCGGCGCCGGTGGCGGCAATGGATCCGGGGGAGGTCGCCGGCGGCGGGGACGGCGAGGCGTCCGGCGGCGGGGACGGCGAGGCGTCCGGCGAGGCTGCCGTGCGGCTCGCGGACGGGGACGCGTTCGGGCCGCTGCGGGCGGTGGCGACCCCGGGCCACTCGCCGGACCACCTGGCGTTCGTGCTCGGGCGGGTGTGCTTCACCGGCGACGCGGTGCTGGGGCGCGGCAGCGTGTTCGTGGCGCCGGCGCCGGGCGCGCTGTCCGGGTACCTGGATTCGCTGCGCCGGCTGCGGGCCATGCCGCTCGACCTGCTGTGCCCGGGTCACGGCCCGCTCGTGACCGACGCGGCGGCCAAGCTGGACGAGTACGTCGCGCACCGCCTCGAGCGCGAGCGCCGTCTGCTCGACGCGCTGGCCCGCGGGCTGCGCTCCGAGGACGAGCTGCTCGACGACGTCTGGGACGACGCCCCGCAGGCCCTGCGCCCGGCGGCCGCGACGACGCTGCGCGCGCACCTGCAGAAGCTCGCGGAGGAGGGCCGGCTCCCGGAGGGAGCGGGCTAGCCGGCGGAGGTCGGGCCGGCTTTTGCAGAGAGGCGGGCTAGCCGGAGGGCGCGGTGGTGCTCGGCGCGGGGTCCGAGCGCGGGGCCGTGCCCGCGCCGGTTCCGGTGGCGGGCCGGGTCTCGACCGGCGGGGTCACGGTGGTTCCGGGCGTCAGCGTCCCGCGCGGGTCCGTTGCGGCCGGCGCGGGGGCGGCGGTCGGCGCCGCCTGGTCGTCGGGCGCGGCCAGGCCGCCGCTGCCGGTCGACGTGTCCTCGCCCGTGGCGATCGTCTCGGCGGGAAGCTGGGTGGCGCCGACGGCGGCGTCGTCCTTGGGCTCGGCGACGATCGTCGGGGGCGGCTGGATCTTCACCGGCGCGTCGACGGCGTGAGCGGCGCTGTCGCCTACGGCCGTGACTGCGGGGACGACGGCCGGGGCGGCCGTCCCGCCGGCGCTGTGGTGCGTGCGCTCGACGAACGACTGCTCGACCTTCA
>DATLOP010000271.1:0-7112 GCA_035536255.1 Solirubrobacteraceae bacterium | reverse complement strand
CGGCGGCGAGCGCGAGCCGGTGGAGGTCGGCCGCGAAGGGGAGTGCGGGCGGCACGGGCTCGAGATCGGGCAGCGCGGGGTCGCGCAGGGCGCGGAGCCCGGCGCGCGCCGGCGGTCCGGCCAGCGCCCGGGCCCACAGGGCGAGCCGCGCGCGGTAGGCGCCCACCCAGCGCAGGGTCTCCGGACCGAGCTCGACCACGACGCCGTCGGTGGGCAGGCCGGCGGCGTCGAGCGTGGCAACGGTGACGAGCGTGCGTCGCGGGGCGCGGTAGCGGCGCAGGGCCACCCCGTGGCGCTCGCCGGTCCCGGCGGGGGCGAAGCCGGCGGGCGCCCGGGGCGCGGACCCGGCGCCGAGCGTGAAGTTGCCGACCAGGTCCACCTCGGTCACGCGCACGCCCCCGGGAGGAAGTGGCGCGATCGCGCGGCCGTACACCCGCAGCGGCGCGTGGGCGAAGCCCGGGACGAGCGCGATCGCCCGGTCGCGGCCGGGGGGGCCCAGGTCGCGGGCGATCCCGCGCCAGTCGGCGCGTCCCAGCTCGGGACGGCGCTGGACCTCGAGGTCCACGTAGAGCCCGGCCAGGCAGGCGACGGCGACGAGCCCGGCCGCGAGGCGCGGCGCGATCCGGCGGCGGAGACCGCCGGCGCCGGGCTCGCTCCCCGTCCCGGCCAGCGCGCCGAGCGCGACGGCCAGCGGGACCGCGGCGGCGAGCAGGTTGCGGTCGAGGAAGTAGTCGCGGGCGTCGCCGGCCAGCGCCAGCGCCAGGGGGACGAGGATCCCCGCGGCGGCCACCGCCGCGACCGGCCCGGCGCGCCGCGCGTCCTCGCGGCTCAGGGCGACGGCGCCGAGCGCCAGCGCCGCGAGCACCGCGACCCAGCCGACGATGCCCGCCGCGGCGCCCGGCCGGCCCGCGTTGACCGCGATCAGGTCGGTGCTCGCGCTGAACAGCTCGCGCGCGACGTCGCGGACGCGGTCGTCCAGCGGGATCGTGGCGATCCACGACGTCCGGTCGCCGTCTCCCTGCGCCGAGCCGAGGGCGCGCAGCGCCGCGCCGGTCGCGGCGAGCAGCGGGACGACGGCGAGCAGCGAGGCGGGCCGGCGCCGGAACGCGCCCGCCAGCAGCGCCGCCTCGGCGGCCACGACGAAGATCCCGAAGTAGTGGGTCAGCAGCGTGAGCGCGGCGGCGACGCCCCAGGCGACGAGGGCGCCGGCCGATCCCGACCGCCGCGCCCGCAGGCACAGCCACAGCGACACGCCGCCGAGCAGCGCGAGCAGCGCGTAGGCCCGCGCCTCCTGCGAGTACCACACGAGCATCGGGTTGACCGCGACCAGCGCGGCCGCGGCCAGCGCGCCGCGGCGGCTCGTGACCTCCCGCGCCGCCGCCCACGCCACGGGGACGGTGAGCGTGCCGGCCAGGGCGGAGAGCGACCGCAGTCCCGCCTCCCCCTCGCCGAAGACCCGCGTCCACAGCCAGCCCAGCAGGTAGTACAGCGGCGGGGTCGACTCCGCGGCCTTCAGGGCGTCGAACGCGTCCCCGAAACCCGGCCGCACGACCTCCGCGGTGACCGCCTCGTCGAACCAGAAGCTCTGGTCTCCCAGGCCGGCGAACCGGAGCGCCGCGCCGAGCAGGACGATCCCCAGAAGCGCCGGCACGGGCGCAACCGTAGCCGCCTAGGACCCCGGCGGCGGCGCCTATACTGAGCGCCCCCGGGCGAGGAGCGGCTTTCTTGCAGGAGATGGTGATCTACGGCGTTAGCTTCGACATGGTCGGCAAGCAGCCGATCGTGCTGCTGAAGACCGTCGACTCCAACAAGTTCCTGCCGATCTGGATCGGTCATCCCGAGGCGGCCGCGATCCTCATGAAGCTCCAGGGCGCCACGACCCCGCGGCCGATGACGCACGACCTGGTCTCGGAGATGCTCAGCGAGCTGGAGGTCAGCTGCTCGCGCGTCTCGGTGACCGAGCTGCGCGAGAACACGTTCTACGCCTCGATCACCCTCGCGGTGAACGGGCGCGAGATCGAGATCGACTCCCGTCCCTCCGACGCGCTCGCCCTGGCGGTCCGCGCCGACGCCCCGATCTTCGCCGCCGAGGACGTCATCGCCGAGTCCGCGATCGAGTTCGAGCACGAGGTCGAGGACACCGAGGAGGTCGTCGAGAAGTTCAAGGACTTCCTCGAGAACGTCACGCCGGAAGACTTCGCCGGCGAAGAGTAGCCAGCTCGATCAGGCGGTCCACCAGCGCGTCGAAGCCGAGGCCGTGGGCGTCGGCGGCCTGGGGGAGCAGGGACGTTTCGGTCAACCCCGGGATCGCGTTGGCCTCGAGCACGAACAGCTCGCCGGTCGCCGCCTCGAGCATCAGGTCGACGCGCGCGAACCCGTAGCACCCGAAGCGCTCGTAGACGGCCAGCGCCAGGCGCTGGGCCTCGGCCGCCACCTCGGAGCCCAGGTCGGCCGGGCAGACGAACTCGCTGCGCCCGATCTCGTAGCGCGCCTCGAAGTCGTAGAAGTCCTCACCCCGGGGGACCGCCTCGACGACCGGCAGCGGGGTGGGGCCCGAGCCGTCCAGGTCGACCACCGAGACCGCCAGGTCGCGTCCCTCGACGTGGCGCTCCAGCAGCACCTTGCGGTCGTAGGAGAACGCCGCCACCAGCGCCGTGGGCACGTCGGCCGGGGTGCGGGCGAACTTGATGCCGAGCGCGCTGCCCTGGGCCGCCGGCTTGACGACGATGGGGAACTCCAGCCGGGCCTCGATCTCGGGCAGCGCGCCCGCCGCGCCGAGCTCCTTGAACGCCGTCTCGTTGAAGGCGTGGAAGTCGGGGGTGGGGATCCCGTGGTCGCGCATCGTGTGCTTGGCCAGCACCTTGTCCATGCAGCGGATGCACGCCGACACGCCCGAGCCGGTGTACGGGACGTCGAGCAGCTCGAGCAGCTCCTGCACCGTCCCGTCCTCGCCGTCGCGCCCGTGCAGCGCCACGAACGCCACGTCGGGCCGCGTGGCGCGCAGGCGCTCCACCAGGTCGCCGCCCACGTCGACCGGGATGACCTCGTGGCCCAGGCGCTCCAGCGCATCCTCGACGCGCGCGCCCGAGCGCAGCGAGACCTCGCGCTCCAGCGAGCGCCCGCCCTTCAGTACCGCGACGCGGGTCACTCGGCTCGGCGCCGCGCGCCACGCCGCCCGGCGCCGGGCAGGTGCAGGACGTCGGCCAGCCCCTCGTCCGGCGCGGCCGGGGCGGGCGCGTCCGAGGCGGCGGCGGGCGGAGCGGGGGCCGAGCCGGTGAGCGTGCCGTACAGGCCGACCTGCTCGCGCACGACCTTGCCGATGCGCCGGACGCCCTCGCGGATGTCGTCCTCGCCCACGCCGGAGAAGTTGAGCCGCAGCGACGAGCCGCCGCGCCCGTCGAGGTAGGCCGCGCGTCCGGGCACGAAGGCCACGCTCTCCTGCAGCGCCCGCGCCAGGAGGTCGGTCGTGTCGATGTAGTCGGGCAGCGTCGCCCACACGAACAGGCCTCCCGCGGGGTGGGTCCACCGGGCCTCGGCGGGGAAGTGCTCGGCCAGCGCGTCGAGCATGGTGTCGCGCCGGCGGCGGTAGATCTCGCGCAGCGAGCGCAGGTACTCCTCCCAGTGCCCGGACTCGAAGTACGCGGCCACGAAGTGCTGGGTCATGGGCGACGAGCACAGGTCGGTCGACTGCTTGCCGAGGTTCATCTTGGCCAGCACGGGATGCGGCGCGGCGGCCCACCCGAGGCGGATCCCCGGCGAGAGGATCTTGGAGAACGTTCCCAGGTAGATGACGAACTCCCCGCCGTCCAGCGCGCGCAGGGTCGGCACCGGGTCGCCCTCGTAGCGCAGCAGGCCGTAGGGGTTGTCCTCGAGCACCAGCAGTTCGCGCTGCGCCGCGATGCGCACGAGGCGCTCGCGGCGCGGCAGCGACATCGTCACCCCGGCCGGGTTCTGGAACGTCGGGACGGTGTAGACGAACTTGGGCCGCCGGCCCTCGCGCTCCAGGCGGTCGAGCGTCTCCTCGAGCTCGTCCACGCGCATCCCGTCGCGGTCCATCGCCACCTGGACCACGTCGGCCTCGTAGGCGGAGAACGTCGGGACCGCGCCCGGGTACGTCGGCGCCTCGGCCACGATCACGTCGCCCGGGTCGATCAGCGTCTTGCACACGAGGTCGATCACCTGCTGACCCCCGGTGGTGACGAGGACGTCGTCGCAGTCGACGTCGCCGATCCCCTCGGCGGCCATCACGTCGACGATGCAGCGCCGGACCACGTCCAGGCCCTCGGTCGGCCCGTACTGAAGCGCCTTCGCGCACGAGTCGACCGCCACCTGCGTCATCAGCTTGGCGTAGGACTCGGCCGGGAACGTCGAGGTGTCGGGCAGCCCGCCGGCCAGCGAGATGACGTCCTCGCGCTCGGTCAGCGCCATCAGGTCGCGCATCGCCGAGGACTTCATGACCTGCGTCCGGGCGGCGAAGAGCGACGCATAGCGCTCCAGGTCCCGCGAGGTGGAGCGCGGCGGCCGGTCGTCTATCGTCATGACGCCCTCAACGGTACATGGACCTCTTCCTCGTCATATGCCAGGGGATCGGCCTGGCGACGGCGGCCGGCATCCGCCCCTTCCTCCCCGCCATGCTGGCCGGTGCGATGGCCTCCGCGGACGCGGGGCTGGACTTCGACGTCACCGACTTCTCCTTCCTCGAGGAGCCGGTGTGGCTGATCGCGGTCGTGGCCGGGCTCGCCGCCGTGGTGGGCTACGAGCGCCGCCGTCCGGAGGCCTTCGACACCGGCACCCTCGGCGCCTGCCTGGCCGGAGTCGCCATCGGCGTCGGCGCGCTGCTGTTCGCCGGCTCCTTGGACGACGGCCACGACGTGTGGTGGCCCGGGCTGCTGGGCGGCGCCGCCCTGGCCGCGCTGGCCAACGGCTCCACGCGCAGCTTCTTCGCGCGCGTCGGCCGGCGCCTGGATTCCGACGCCCGCTCGGCCCTGGCCGTGTACAAGGACGGCGTGTCGCTGCTCGTCGCGGTGCTGGCGATCGTCGCGCCCCCCACCGCGCTGGTCGCCCTCGGCGTGATCGCCTGGCTGTACCTGCGCGGGCGCGGGCGCGACGACGAGAAGTACGCCGGGCTGCGCGTCCTGCGATGAGCCGGGCCGCCCGCCCCGGCCGGCCGCCCAAGCTCGTGCTGACCGTCATCGACGGCCTGCGCTCCCCGGTGCTCGAGCAGGTGGTCTCCGACGGCGAGGCGCCGCACCTGGCCGCGGTCATGGAGCGCGGCCACTACGTCGACGACTGCGCCGCCGCGTTCCCGTCGGTGACGCCCGTCTGCACCGCGTCGATCGCCACCGGGGCCGGGCCCGACGCGCACCGCGTCCCGGGGATGAACTGGTTCCACCGCGCCGAGGACCGCTACGTGGAGTACGGCTCGAGCTTCCAGGCCTCGCGCGCCTTCGGCGTGCACACGTCGCTGACCGACACGATCTACAACCTCAACCTGGCCCACCTGTCGCGCGGGACGCGGACGGTGTTCGAGCACCTCGACGACGCCGGCGTGCGCACGGCGGGGACGACGTTCCTCATCACGCGCGGGCGCCACCGGGTCATGCCGACCGGCGAGAGCGCGCTGGCGCGACTGGCCGGCGCAACGCTGTTCCGCCACCCCCTGTGGGGACCGCGGGAGCTGTTCTACGCCGACATGTTCGCCACGCGCAAGACCGGCTGCCGGTCCCAGCTCGGCCTGCCGGGGGCGCGCGACGCCCACGCGGGCTGCGTCGGCGCGCACCTGGTCGAGCACGACCTGTTCGACTTCCTGCTGCTGTCGCTGCCCGACAACGACACGCACTCCCACCGCCGCGGGCCCGACGCCCAGGGCACCTCGGCGGTGGAGGCCGACCGCCAGATCGGGCGCCTGATGGAGGCGGGCGGCGGCATCGACGCGTTCCTGGAGGAGCACGCGATGATCGTCCTGGCCGACCACGCGCACTCGCTGGTCGAGGAGCGGGTGAACCTGCTGCACGAGCTCGCGGCCCTCGACGTGCTGCACCCGGACGACCCGCAGCCCGAGCGCGCGCGCGTCGCCCTGTCGCCGGGCCAGCGCTCGGCCATGGTCTACGCGCTGGACCCCGAGGAGCGCGAGGCGACGATCGCCGAGACGCTCGCCGCGCTGGAGGCGGTCGACGGCGTGGACCTGCTGATGTGGCGCGAGGACGGCGACGCGGTCGTCCGCTCGCCCCGGGGCGAGCTGCGCTTCTCGCCCGGCGGCCGGGCGGCGGACGCGCGGGGCGAGCGCTGGACGCTGGACGGCCAGCTCAACGCCCTGGAGGGGACCGCGGCCAAGGGCGTGTTCGCGTCGGACGCCTACCCCGACGCGCTGGCGCGGGTCTGGTCGGCCCTGACCTGCCCGACGGCGGGCGACGTGCTGGTGTCGGCGGCGCCCGGCTTCGAGTTCGTGGACTGGGGCGGGGCCGACCACCTCGGCGGCGGCAGTCACGGCTCGCTGCACCGCGGCGACTCCCTGGGCCCGCTGCTGTGGTGCGGCTGCGGTCCCGACGGGCGCGACGAGCGCGCCCAGTGGACGCTGCGCGACGTGCTGCCGATGGTCCTCGACCACTTCGGCGTCGCGGCTTAGCGGCGCCCGCCGGGCCGCTACCCTGGCCCGGATGCGCGAGGAGGCGACCCCCGTCCCGCTCCGTCTGCACGGCCGCGTGCGCCACGGCCTGCGGCGCCCGGCGAACTGGCTCCAGCTCGTCCGCTTCGCCTGCGTGGGGGCCAGCGGGTACGTCGTCAACCTCGCCGTCTTCGCCACCGCCGTGCACTTCGCCGGGCTCGACTACCGCCTGGCCGCGGGGGCGGCCTTCCTGGTCGCCGTGACCAACAACTTCTGGTGGAACCGCCACTGGACGTTCGACGCGCGCGGCGGGCACGCCGGGTTCCAGGCGGCGCGGTTCTTCACGGTCAGCGTGGCGGCGTTCGCCTTCAACCTGGCCGCGCTGTGGCTGCTGGTCGGCGCGGCCGGTTTCCCCGAGATCCCCGCCCAGGCCCTGGCGATCGTCCTCGCCACCCCGGTGTCCTTCGCCGGCAACAAGCTCTGGAGCTTTCGCACGTGAGGGCGGCCG
>DATLOP010000270.1:0-4560 GCA_035536255.1 Solirubrobacteraceae bacterium | reverse complement strand
CCTGATGGCCCGGCTCGACGCGACCGGCATGTGGGACCGCTCGCTGGTCGTGCTCGTGGCCGACCACGGCGTCGCCTTCGCGCCGTCGTCGCCTCGGCGCAAGGTGACGCAGGGCGACGTGGGCGGGATCGCTCCCGTGCCCTTCTTCGTGAAGCTGCCCCGCGCCCGCCAAGGGCGCATCGTCGACGACCACGTGGAGACGATCGACGTCCTGCCGACCATCGCCGACGCCCTGGACATCCGGCTCCCGCAGCGCCCGGACGGGCGCTCGGCCCTGGCGGCCGACTACCGCGGCCACGATGGCATGCGCATCTGGTCGACCACCTCGACGCGCGAGTTCCGGCGCGTCGACGTACCGTGGCCGCTGTTCCTGACCCGGCGGGCCGCCGTGGTCGCGCAGCAGGCTTCCCTGTTCGGCACGGGCGACGACAGCCCCGAGCTGCTGTGGGAGGTGGGTCCCAACCGCGACGTCGTGGGGCGGCGGCTGGAGGCCGACGCGGAGGCGCGCGCGCCGGTGGTGGGAAGCGTGCGCTACGACCGCCCGGAGGAGCTGGAGGCGTGGACGCGCTCGGCGCGCTGGAGCCCGGCGCACGTGAGCGGCGAGCTCGACGGCGTCGCGCCGGGGACCGAGCTGATGCTGGTCGTCGGCGGACGCGTGGCCGCGGTCACGCGGGCCTACGAGTTCCAGGGCGACACGCGCTTCTCGTTCATGGCCCACGAGGGCCTGTTCCGGGAGGGCTACAACGACGTGCGGGCGTTCACGCTGGACCGGTCGAACGATGGCTTCCGGATCCAGCGGCTCAGTGGCTAGGAGGGCGCTCGCGCTCGCCGCGGCCCTCGCCGGCCTCGCCGGCCTCGCCTGCCTCGTCCCGGCGGCCGGCGCGGCCGACCCGGCCCGGACCCCGGTGGTGGTCGTCGTCTTCGACGAGTTCCCGGCGGCCTCGCTGCTGGACCGCCACGGCGACCTCGACGTGGGCCGGTTCCCCGGCTTCGCCGCCTTCGCGCGCAGCTCGACCTGGTTCTCGGACACCACCACGGTGGCCGACGGCACGCGCTGGGCCGCCCCGGCGCTGCTCGGCGCGCGCTACCCCGACCGGCTGCGGATGCCGGCCTGGTTCGACCACACGCCCAACCTGATCACGCTGCTCGCCCGCACGCACCGGGTCCGCGTGACCGAGCCGGTCACGCGCCTGTGCCCGCCGGCCGTGTGCCGCCGGGAGCTGCCGGGCCGGACGCGCGGCGAGCGGGCGCGCGCCCTGACCGAGCTGATCCCGCGCGCCAAGCGCGCGGCGGCCGAGCGCTCGGCGCTGGCCCGCTGGATCCGCCGGATCCAGCCGTGGCGGCGCGGGCGCCCGCCGCTGTACGTCATCCACGTCCTGCTCCCCCACCACCCGTGGATGTGGCGGCCCGACGGGCGGCGCTACCCCCTGCCCTCCCCGGCCATGCCCGGCCTGCTCGGGGACAACATGTGGGGCGGGGACGCGGACCTGGTGGACCAGGGCTGGAAGCGCCACCTGCTCCAGGTCGGCTACACGGACCGGCTCGTGCGCCGGCTGATCCGGCGGCTGCGCCGGGTCGGGCTGTGGGACCGCGCGCTGGTCGCGCTGGTCGCCGACCACGGCGCGTCGTTCGTACCCGGGCACTCGCGGCGCTCGGCCACGCCGGCCACGGTCGGCGGGATCGCGCCGGTCCCGTTCTTCGTCAAGGCGCCCGCGCAGCGCCGCGGGCTGCGCTACGACTTCCACGTGGAGACCGTCGACGTCCTGCCCACCCTGCTCGCCGCCCTGGGGATGCCGCTGCGCGGCGACCTGGAGGGGCGCCCCGCGCTCGTCCCCGGCTACGCGCCGCGCGACCGCGTCGACCTGTGGGCGACGACGAGCGTCCTGGGCTTCGGCCACCGCTCCTACCCGCTGGCCGCCGTGCACCGCGCGACGCGACGCGTCCTGGCCCGTCAGCACGCGCGCTTCGGGAGCGGGCCGATGACCGGCCGGTTCTGGGCCGACCCGTTCGCGCCGGTGCGCCGGTGAGCGGGCCGGCTCCCGACGGTCCCTCCGAGCCGGCCGCGGGCGCCAGGGGCAGCGGGTCCCTCTCCATCGCCGTCCTCGGCCCCGGCGGGGTCGGGGGCTTCGTGGCCGCGGCGCTCGCGCGCGCGGGCGCGCCGGTCACCGTGGTCGCGCGCGAGGCGACGACGGCGGAGATCGCCGGCCGGGGCGTGCGGGTGCGCAGCGTGCGCCTGGGCGACTTCACCGCCCGCCCGGCCGCCCTGGCCACGCTGGCCGAGCCGGTGGACGCGCTGCTCGTCGCCACCAAGGCCGGCGGCCTGGAGGCCGCGCTGGAGCGGATCGAGGCCGAGCCCGGCCTCGTCGTCCCGCTGCTCAACGGCCTCGACCACATGGCGCTGCTGCGCGAGCGCTTCGAGCGCGTGGCCGCCGGGACGATCCGCATCGAGGCCGACCGCCCGTCACCCGGCGAGATCGTCCAGACGAGCCCGTTCCTGCGCGTCGACCTGGCCTCCGACCGCGGCCTGGACCTGGCGCCGCTCGCCGCGACGCTGGAGGCGGCGGAGGTCCCGGCGCGCGTCCTGGACTCCGAGGCGCAGGTGCTGTGGGGCAAGCTCGTGCGGCTCAACGCGCTGGCCTGCACGACCAGCGCCTACGACCTCCCGCTCGGCCCGATCCGCGACACGCCCGAGCTGCGGGCCGACCTGGAGGGCGCCGTGCGCGAGGGGGCGGCCGTGGCGCAGGCCGAGGGAGCGTCGGTGGCCTTCGAGTCGGTCATGGGCGAGCTGCTCGACGCGCACGCCGAGCTGGGCTCGTCCATGAACCGCGACATCCACGCCGGGCGCGAGCCCGAGCTGGACCAGATCCCCGGCGCCGTCCTGCGCGCCGCGGCGCGCCACGGCCTGGAGTGCCCGACCGTGGCGCGCCTGATGGCGCAGATCGCTAGTCGATCACCCGGCCGACGGTGACGCTGGTCACCCGCGCGGTCGTGCGCGAGATCGAGAAGCGCGTGACGATCTGACCGGGCTCCTCGCGGCCCACGATGCAGTCGCGAAAGCCGCCCAGCGTCCGGCACGTCTCGCCGCTCAGCCGCGAGCGCAGGAAGTTCTCGGAAGACCCCACGCCGATCCCCGACGACGTGCGCGCCGAGCGCCCGCGCGTGTAGAAGTTGAAGATCGCGCCGTTGGAGCGGAAGGCCGAGACGTACACCTCGCCCCAGCGGTACTCGCGGTAGGCGCCGAAGATCTCGCTGGTCCGCGTGCGCACGGCGCTGGGCGGGCCGGCGCGGCCGATCAGCTGCGTGGCCGTCATCTCGGTGCGCAGGGTGCCGCCGATCATTCCGGTGCCGACGACGATGCTGGCCGAGGAGGCGGCCGGGAGCGCCAGCGAGGCGGCGGCCGCGAGGAAGAGGCATCTGAGGATTCGCATGGGCGCGAGCATGTCAGACTTCCCGGCGTGTCGAGGGCCGAGGCCAAGAACTTCGAGGCCATCGCGAAGGCCAAGGAAGCCCACAACCGCTCCTGCCCCTTCCCGCCGCACACGGTGAAGATGAACCCGTTCGAGATCGAGCGGATGGGCTGGGAGGAGGGCGACTCGATCGCCGGCCTGGTGCTCGAGGGCGACGGCGCGATCGGGACGGGGGCGTTCCGGCTGATCTGCGACGGGATGGAGCCGCCCGAGCTGGACATCGACGAGGAGGTCGTCATCGAGGCCCCGGCCGAGCCGCTCGTCGTCCCGGCCGGCCCGCCGCGCCCGGGCGCGCCCACGGCGAGTGCCTGAGCCGCGCGCGGTCGACGCCGTGGTCGTCGGCGCCGGGCCGGCGGGCGAGGTGGCGGCCGGGCGCCTGGGCCAGGCCGGCCTGGACGTCGTGCTGGTCGAGCGCGAGCTGGTGGGCGGGGAGTGCTCCTACTACGCGTGCATGCCGTCCAAGGCGCTGCTGCGTCCGGGGGACCTGGCCGCCGAGGTGCGCCGGGTGCCGGGGGTGCGGCTGGGCGACCCGGCCGTGGACGCCCCGCGGGCGCTGGCGCGCCGCGACGAGGTGGTCCACGACCTCGACGACTCGGCCCAGCTCCCGTGGCTGGAGGAGCGCGGCGTCACCGTCCTGCGCGGTCAGGGCCGGCTGGAGGGCGAGCGGCGCGTGCGGGTGGGCGACGAGCTGCTGGAGGCATGGCGGGCCGTGATCGTGGCCACGGGGTCGGGACCGGTGCTCCCGCCGATCCCCGGGCTGGCCGAGGCGGCGCCGTGGACGAACCGCGAGGCGACCACCGCCAAGTCGGTCCCCAAGCGCCTGCTCGTCCTGGGCGGCGGCGTGGTGGGCGCGGAGCTGTCCCAGGCGTGGGCGTGGCTCGGGGCCTCGGTCGCGCTGGTCGAGGCGACGTCGCGGCTGATCGGGCGCGAGGAGGAGTTCGCCTCCGACCAGGTGGCGGCCGGGCTGCGCGAGGCGGGCGTCGAGCTCTCGCTCACGATCTCGAGCGAAGCGACCGGCGTCGCGTTGATCTACGTCGACGGCGCGGGCGAGAACCAGATCGTCGTCGCGCCGGGCGCGAACTGGGCACTCGGC
>DATLOP010000269.1:0-5983 GCA_035536255.1 Solirubrobacteraceae bacterium | reverse complement strand
GGCGGCGCCGACGGGCCGCCAGACCTAGGTCAGCTTGCCGATCTTGAATATCTTCGTCCCGCAGTCGGGACAGGTGCCCTGGATGGCCGGGCGACCGTTCTTCATGGTCACCTGCTGGGCGTCCTTGATCTCGACCTTCTTGCGTTCCTTGACGCAGTAACCCTCTGGCATAGCCGCCTCCTCCGAGGTGTTGACGCGGCCCACCGTAGGGCAGGTCGCGGACGACGCAAGGATTATTGCGTAGCAAACCTCACAAAGTGGCCTCAGAGAATGGCGATCTCGCTGTTGTCGCCGACCATGAATCGGTAGGCGCGGGGCTGGCGGTCGTCGCGGCCGATGGTCACGTTGCGCCCCAGCAGCGAGCTTTCCATGCGTCCCTCCAGGCCCCGGACCGAGGATCCGGCGAGCAGGATCGAGTGCTCGACCTCGGCGCGCTCGATCACGCAGCCCTCGCCGATGGCCGTGTAGGGACCGATGTAGGCGTCGGTCAGGCGCGCGCCCGCGCCGACGATCGCCGGCCCGCGCACGGCCGAGCGCTCCAGGCGCGCGCCCGCCTCGATCACCACGCGCCCGGCGACGCGCGAGTCCACGAGCTCTCCCTCCGAGCGCGGCTCGATCGTGTCGAGCACCAGGCGGTTGGCCTCGAGCATGTCCTCCAGGCGGCCGGTGTCCTTCCACCATCCCCGGACGATGTGCGGCTCCACGCGGCGCCCGCCGTCCACCAGGTGCTGGATCGCGTCGGTGATCTCCAGCTCCCCGCGCGCCGAGGGCTGGATCGCCCGGGCGGCGTCGTGCACCGCGGGCGTGAACATGTAGACGCCGACCAGCGCCAGGTCGGTCGCGGGACGCTCGGGCTTCTCGGCCAGGCGGACCACCTGCTGGCCGTCGAGCTCGGCCACGCCGTAGTTCTCGGGGTCGGGCACGGCGGTCAGGAGGATCAGCGCCTCGGGCTCGTTGCTGCGGAAGGCCGCGACGAGGTCCTCGATCCCGCCCTGGAGGAGGTTGTCGCCCAGGTACATGACGAACGCCGAGTCGCCCAGGAACTCCTCGGCGGTCAGGACGGCGTGGGCCAGGCCCAGCGGCTCGGCCTGCTCGATGTAGGTGACGGCCACGCCGAACGCCGAGCCGTCGCCCACGGCGGCGCGGATCTCGCCGCCGGTCTCGGGGGCGATGATGATCCCGACGTCGCGGATCCCCGCCGCCGCCATGGCCTCGATGCCGTAGAACAGCACCGGCTTGTTGGCCACGGGCACGAGCTGCTTGGCCGACGTGTGGGTGATCGGGCGCAGGCGCGTGCCCTTGCCGCCGGACAGGATCAGCCCCTTGAGCTCGTCCACGGTCGGGGACCGTAGCGGCTCAGTACGTGCCCGCGAGCTTGCGGTGGTCCCACGTGGCGCGGGGCCCGGTCTCGACGAACTCGAGGCCGACGCGCTTGGGCGCCTGGGCGCGGAACATGTCGCGCAGGGGGTCGAACTCCGGGCCGGGGCCGCTGTAGCGGTCCACCAGGGCCACGCCGATCCCCTCCACGGTCTCGAGGTCGCGGTGCAGGCGCACATCGGTGCGCAGCATCACCCCGCGCAGCTGGTCGTACTCGACGCCGTCCTCCACCTGGAGCGTCGTGCGCGGGTCGCGCTCCATGTTGCGCGCCTTCTGGGACTTGGCGTACGTCCAGCCCCACAGCCGCCCCTCGCGCACGACGTACCACAGCGGCATGAGGTGGGGGAACCCGTCGTGGCCGTTGGTGGCCACGACGACGACCCGCTGCGCGTCGAGGAACTCCGCCACCTCGGCGTCGGAGAGCTTGATCCGGTCGCGGCGGCTCAACGTCCGGCGGTGGCGCCGGCCAGGCGGGCCGCGGCCTCGCGCACGGCGTCGCGAGCCTCGGCGGGCTCCAGGACGACGGCGTCGCCGGCCTCCTTGATGACCTCGCGGACCAGCCAGTCCACGCCCTTGAAGCCCAGCTCCACGATCACCGCGCCGTCGGCCAGCTCGGCCACGACGGGGCGCTCCTCGCGCTCCCAGCGCGCGCGCTCGGGGGAGATCCACACGCGCGCGCGGCGCGAGGCCTCGACCTCGCCGGTGCGCAGCCAGCCGTCGATCGACCCGGCGGGGTCGACCTCGGGGCGCGGCTCGAAGCGCTCGTCGCACAGCTCGGCGCGCTTGATGCGGTCGAGCCGGAAGTGGCGCACGTCCTCCTTGGCCGGGTCGTAGGCGGCGACGTACCAGCCGTCACGGCCGTTCATCAGCGCGTAGGGCTCTATCCGCCGCGTGGAGAACTCGTCCTCGTTCTCCTTGTAGTACTCGATCTCCAGCAGGCGCTTGCGGTCGATGGCGCGGGAGACGAGCTGCGCCATCTCCGGGTCGTCGCCGCCGCCCATCGCCACCTGCAGGCCCTCGTCGACCGGGTCGTGGCCCAGCGCCTCGACGATGCGCTGGCGCGCGGACATCAGCGCGTCCTCGGACAGGTGCTCGCCGATCAGGTCGATGGCCGCGACCAGCGCCTTGGCCTCGATGGGCAGCAGGCGGGCGGGCTGGGCGAAGGAGTCCGAGTAGGCGTCGGGGTCGACCTCGATGGAGCCGTCGTCGCCGATCTCGGCGTACAGGATGTAGGAGCCGGCGCCGAAGTTGACGACGTTGAGGACCTGGATGTCCTCGCGCAGCTCGGCGTCGGAGATCTGCAGGCTCTCGCGCACCTCGGCCGCGTCGATGCGCCGGCCCTCGCGACCCGCCGCGATGAGGATCGACGCCAGTGTGACCAGCCGGGCGAAGCGCTCGGGCCGGATCGCCGCGTCGCGGCGGCCCGACGAGTCGGCGTCGGCGACGTCGGACTCCGCGTCGGGCGCCGCCGCCGGCGCGGCCGCCACCGGGTCGGCGACCTCGGGCTCGCCGGCGTGGCGCGACTCCAGCAGCTCGACGCGCTCCTGCAGCTCCTCGACCAGCTCGCCGGGCGCGACCAGCCGCGCGTGCTCGCCCAGGCCCAGGACCCACGACACGATCAGGCGCGAGTTGGCGTAGGGCGTCACGAACACGTCGTCCTCGAAGCGCCCGTAGCGCCCGAAGTGGCGCTGGACCTGCCAGGCGATGCGCTCGCCCACCTCCACCCGCGCCTCGCCCACCGGCTCGCCGAACTGCCAGGCCGCGCGGTTGGCGTACACGCGCGGGTCGAAGTCCTCGGGGCGCTGGAAGTCGTGCTCGGCCTTGGTGGCGTAGGACACCTTCCCGCGGATCCGAGACAGCCGGAACACGCGCACGTCGTCGCGCTCGTGCGAGTAACCCAGGAGGTAGAACTGGCCGCCCTGGAAGAGCAGCTGGTAGGGGTCGACCTTGCGCTCGGACACCGCGTCGCGCTCCATCGTGTGGTACTCGAAGACGATCGTCTTGCGGCGCGAGATCGCCGTGTCTACCTTGACCAGGCGCTGGGAGAGATCGTGGCCTCCTGCGGAGGCAGTGATGCCCAGGCCCAGCGCGCGCTGGTCGGGCGCGGCGTGCGGGCTGGGCCGCCCCCACGAGAGCTGCTGGAGGGCCAGGCGCAGCGGCTCGGCGTAGGCGAACTCGCCGTCGAGCAGGGACAGGGCGGTCTGCAGGGCGGCCAGCTCGCGGTCGGTGAACTTGACCGAGGGGAGGTAGAAGTTCTCCGGCGGCAGCGTGTAGCTCTCCTGCTCGGCCATCCCCTCCAGCGGGCGGTCGACCGACAGCGAGATGCCCAGCGACTCCAGCTCGGCCCGGTCGGCGTAGAAGCGCCGGGCGAACGCGTCCTCGTTCATGCCGCTGTAGCCCTCGACCGCCGTGCGGATCTCCGGCGCGGTCACCGGCCGGCGCTCCGCCATCAGGAACGAGATCAGCGACAGCTGGCGGATCAGCTTCTCGGTGTCCTTGGCCATGCGCGGCGAACGATACGAAGTCCGGCGCCCCGGCCCCGGCCCGGTGGCCGTTTCGCGCCGCTATTTCCGCAAAGGCGCTGGATTCAGGCGGCGGCGCGTGCGGCGAAGTAGGCCGACGAGGACAGCGCGTGGTCGAAGCCCGACCAGCGCGCGCCGTCCGGCAGCTCCTTCTCCAGGCGGTCGAACGAGCCCAGGCGCCCGCCCAGGTTGTCGATCATGTGCACGAGCGTCGCCTCGCGCGTGCACGGGACCACGGGGCTGCCGTGCTCCAGCGCGCCGTGGTGGGACAGGATGATGTGGAGGATCGCCTCGGCGCGGGCGGGCGGGAAGCCCTCGAGCTCCTCGATCGCGCGGCGCACCCGGTAGTAGCCGAGCGGGATCTCCCCCTGCAGGCGCCCGGCGTCGGTCATCTCGATCGCCGCGCCGGCGAACCCGTCGGCCTCGATCGTGCCGATGGCGTGCAGCAGCGCCCCGGTCACCGCGACGTCGCGGTCCAGCCCGGGGAACATGTCCCCGGCCGAGATCGCGCTGACCGCCTCGGCGACCGACAGCGAGTGCTCGAGCAGCCCGTGGCGGTAGGCCTGGTGGTAGCGCTTGGCCGCCGGGGCGGCCAGGTACTCGGCCCACACGACGGACGCCGGGCCCAGGAGCGCGTCGAGCAGACGCAGGAGGTCGGGGTCCTGGACCGTGGAGATCAGGTTGCGCAGCCGCCCCTCCATCGTCGCGGCGTCCTGCTGGGGCGCGTCGAGCAGGTCGGCCAGGTCGTACTCCCCCGGCTGTGCGGGCCGCAGCTCGCGGACCAGCAGCTGCCCGCCGTAGCGCTCGTGGACCTCGAAGCGGCCGGTCACGTGGACGACGGCGCCCGTGACGGCCAGCGCGGCATGGTCGTCCGAGCAGTCCCACAGCCGCGCGGGCAGCGTGCCCGACCGATCGCCCAGGACCAGGCGCAGGAAGTCGCTGCCGTTGCGCGCCGTCCCGCGCGAGCAGTCGCGCACGAGCAGCGCCAGCGCCACCCCGTCGCCGTCTGTCAGGTCCCGAACGAGCACGGCGGCGAGAGTAGAACCGGCGGCGGACGGGTTACGGTGCGTTGGCATGTCGCACACGGTCATCGTCACGGGAGGCACCGGCGGGCTGGGAAGCGCCGTCGTTGAGGCGTTCTTGGAGGAGGGCCATCGCGTCGTCGTGCCCTGGCTCGATGAGCGCGAGCGCGAGCGCCTGGAGCCGCGCGACGGGCTGGACCTCGTCCAGGCCGACCTGTTCGACCCCGCCGCCGTGGACGCGGTCGTGGAGCGGGCCACGTCGCGGGACGACGCGCCGCTGCGGGCCGTGGCGAACCTGGTCGGCGGCTTCGCCGCGGGCGGGCGCGTCCACGAGACGCCGGTCGAGGAATTCGAGGAGCAGTTCCGCCTCAACCTGCGAGCGACGTACCTCGTGACCGCCGCCGCGCTGCCCCACCTGCTCGCGGCGGGCGGGGGCGCCATCGTCTGCGTCGGCACCCGCGCCGCGCTGCGCCCCTTCCCGGGGGCCGCGGGCTACATCGCCTCCAAGCACGCGGTCCTCGCCCTGGTCGAGGCGCTCGACGTCGAGTACCGCGACGACGGCGTGCGCGCCAACGCGATCCTGCCCAGCGTGATCGACACGCCGGCCAACCGGGCCGCCAACCCCGGCGCCGACTTCTCCAAGTGGGTGGAGCCGGCGGAGATCGCCCGCGTCATCCGCTTTCTGTGCAGCGACGACGCGGCCGTGACGAGCGGCGCGGCGATCCCCGTGTACGGCCGGGCCTAGCCGGAGCTACGCCGCCGCCTGCATCGCGCCGACCAGCTCGCGACGGGAGGCGATGCCCAGCTTGAGGTAGGTGTTGCGCAGGTGCCACTCCACGGTCTTGACCGTGACGAACAGCGCCTGGGCGATCTCCCGGTTGGTCGAGCCGGAGGCCGCCAGCTCGGCCACCCGGCGCTCGGACGCGGTCAGCGACTCCAGCCCCGAGAGCTGGGGGCGCCGCGGGCGGGCCCCGGCCGCGGCCAGCTCCTCGCGCGCGCGGTCCACGAGCGCCGACGCGCCGCAGCGGTGGGCCAGGTCGAGGGCCAGGCGCAGCTCGTCCT
>DATLOP010000268.1:0-4782 GCA_035536255.1 Solirubrobacteraceae bacterium | reverse complement strand
GGCTTCAGCGGCGAGCCCAGGACGGCGTGGAGGTCGGGGATCCCCGGGAGCTCGACGTCGCGCCCCGGCAGGGCGGAGTCGGCGTCGACCAGGTCGGTCTTGTGGCGGAACAGGTGCTCGAGCATGTCTCAAGGTTACGCTGCCCTCAAGTGGCCCGGGAGATCGAACACACTGGGACGGGCGAGCCGGCCCGTCGGAGGAGCCACTGGGGCTGGGGCTACGAGGACGAGCGGCCGTCGCCGCAAGAGGTTCGGGAGGCGGCGGCGGGGATCGCCCCCCTCCTGGGCTTCGGAGAGACCGACGTGGAGGAGCCGGTCGCGATCGATGCCGTCGTCCTCCCCGAGCCGCGGCTGGACCCTCCGCCCAACCTGCGCGAGATCTGCTCGACCGACGTCCACGACCGGGTTTCGCACGCCCACGGCAAGGCCTACCGCGACGTGGTCCGGGGCTTCCGCGGGCGCTTCGACCACCCGCCCGACGTGGTGGCGCGGGCGCGCGACGAGCGCGACGTCGAGGGGGTCCTGGAGTGGGCCGAGTCGGCGGGCGCCAAGGTCGTCCCCTACGGCGGCGGGACCAGCGTGGTCGGCGGCGTCGAGCCGCGCTTCGACGAGCCGGCGATCAGCCTCGACCTCCAGGGCCTGAACCGGGTCCTCGAGGTCGACCGCACGAGCCGCGCCGCGCGCATCCAGGCCGGCGCGCTGGGCCCCGACCTCGAGGCCCAGCTCCACGACCACGAGCTGACGCTGCGCCACTTCCCCCAGTCCTTCCAGCTCTCCACGCTCGGCGGCTGGATCGCCACCCGCGCCGGCGGCCACTTCGCCACGCTCTACACGCACATCGACGACCTCGTGGAGTCGGTGCGCGCCATCACCCCGCGCGGAGCCTGGGAGTCGCGCCGCCTGCCCGGCTCGGGCGCCGGGCCCAGCCCCGACCGCATGCTGATCGGCTCCGAGGGGACGCTGGGCGTCATCACCGAGGCCTGGGTGCGCGTCCAGGACCGCCCGACCCACCGGGCGAGCGCCGGCGTGCGCCTCCCCGGGTTCGCCGCCGGGGCCGAGGCGGTCCGGGCCATCGCCCAGTCCGGCCTGTACCCCACGAACTGCCGGCTGCTGGACCCGGGCGAGGCGCAGCTGACCAGCGGCGGCGACGGCGAGCACGCGCTGCTCGTCCTCGGCTTCGAGTCGGCCGACCACGCGCCGGACGCGTGGATGGACCGGGCGCTGGCCCTGGCGCGCGAGCACGGCGGCGAGTGGGACGAGGTCCGCTCCGGCTCCGGGCCGGGACGCGAGGGCGCCGTCGGCGCCTGGCGCGAGGCGTTCCTGCGCGCGCCCTACCTGCGCGACACCTTCGTCGCCATGGGCGTCCTGAGCGAGACCTTCGAGACCGCGATCACGTGGGAGCGCTTCCCCGCCTTCCACGAGTCGGTCACGCAGGCCACCGAGGAGGCCCTGCGGGCCGCCTGCGGCGCCGGGCGCGTGACCTGCCGCTTCACCCATGTGTATCCCGACGGCCCCGCGCCGTACTACACGTTCCTCGCCCCGGCCCGTCGCGGCGAGGAGCTCGACCAGTGGGAGGCGGTCAAGACCGCCGCCTCGGACGCGGTGATCGCGGCCGGGGGCACGATCACCCACCACCACGCCGTCGGGCGCGACCACCGGCCGTGGGACGACCGCCAGCGCCCGGAGCCCTTCGCCGCCGCCCTGCGCGGCGCGCGGGCCGCGGTGGACCCGGCGGGCGTCCTCAATCCCGGGGTCCTGGTTTAGACTCGGGCCATGATCTTCGGCTACCTCGACCCAGGGAGCGGCAGCGTCATCCTCCAGGCCATCGTCGGCGGGTTCGCCGCGCTGGCCGTCACCGGCAAGCTGTGGTGGAGCCGGGTGACGGGAATCTTCCGCCGCGACCGCGACGAGGAGACGCCCACGCCCGCCCCGGAGGAGTCGGGCTGACCGACGTCCGGATCGAGCCCGGCTCGTTCCGCGACCCCGACAGCCGGGTCCTCCACACGCCGGAAGGCGTGGTGCGCGCCCTGAGCGCCCGCGGCCTGGAGGACTGGCGCACGCTGGCGCGGACGAGCTTCTTCCCGCGGCTCATGGAGGCGGGCAAGGTCGTCCGCACCGAGGAGGCCGACGCCAACGGCCACCTGGGCGAGGTGCTGCGCGGCGGCGCCCCGGCCGGGCTGCTGCACCACGAGCGCATCCCGTTCGTCTCCTACCCCTACGAGTGGCCGTTCTCGATGCTGCGCGACGCCGCGCTGCTGCAGCTCGAGCTGGTCGCCGCGGCGCTGGAGGAGGGGATGATCCTCAAGGACTCCTCCCCCTACAACGTCCAGTTCCGGGGAGCGCGGCCGGTGTTCGTGGACGTGGGCTCGTTCGAGCCGCTGCGCGAGGGCGAGCCGTGGATCGGCTACCGACAGTTCTGCATGCTCTTCCTGTATCCGCTGATGGTGTGCGCCCACGAGGGGATCGACTACCACCCGCTGCTGCGCGGCTCGATCGACGGCATCCCGCCCGCCCAGGCCGCCGCCATGCTGGGCGGAATGCGCGGCGGCGTCCTCAAGCACGTCAAGCTGCACGCCAAGCTCGAGCGCCGCTACGACGACTCCTCGCGCAAGCAGGTGAGCCGCGAGCTCAAGGACGCCGGGTTCTCCTCCGAGCTCATCAAGGCCAACGTCAAGGGGCTGACCAAGCTGGTGCGGGGCCTGCGCTGGGAGCCCAAGGGCTCGGAGTGGTCGCGGTACGGCGACACGTGCACCTACACCGACGAGGAGTCGCGCGAGAAGGCGGACTTCGTGCGCGCGGCCGCGGCGGCGAAGCGCCGGACGCTGTCCTGGGACCTCGGGGCCAACGACGGGCGCTACGCGCGCATCGCGGCCGAGCACTCCGACACGACGCTGGCGGTGGACGTGGACCACCTGACCGTGGACCGCCTGTACCGCACGCTGCGCGAGGAGGGCCGCGAGGACGTGCTCCCGCTGGTGATGAACCTCGCCGACCCGTCGCCCGGCCTGGGCTGGCGCGGGCGCGAGCGCGGCCGGCTCGAGGAGCGCGGCCGCCCCGACCTCGTCCTCGCCCTGGCCCTGGTGCACCACCTGGCGATCGGCGCCAACGTCCCGCTGGCCGAGGTCGTGGACTGGCTGGCCTCGCTGGGCGCCAGCGTGGTCGTCGAGTTCCCCACCCGCGAGGACCCGATGGTCCAGCGGCTGCTCGCCGGCAAGCGCGAGGGGACGCACGACGACTACGGCCTGGAGACGTTCGAGCGCCTGCTCGGCGACGCCTTCGAGGTCGAGCGCCGGGCCGAGCTGCAGGACGGAGTGCGGGTGATCTTCCTGGCCCACCCGCGCGCCGGGTGAAGTCCGAGCGCCAGCCCCTGTGGCTCAACGGGGCGCACCTCCTCGCCCTGTGGGCCTTCGCGCTCGTCCAGCCGCTGTTCGACCTGCTGGGACGCAACGCCGACTTCTTCGTCGCGCGCGGATCGACCAGCTCGGACATCGTGATCTTCGCCGTCGCCGTGACGCTCGGGCCCCCGCTGCTGGCGCTGGGGCTCGAGGCGCTGGCCGGGCTGGCGGGCGCGCGGGCGCGCGACGGCCTGCACCTGGTCCTGGTGGCGCTGCTGGCGGGCGCGGTCGTGCTGGGCTTCGCCAAGAAGGCGGTGGACGGCTCCAGCGGCCTGCTGATCCCGCTGTCGCTGGCCGCGGGCGTGGGGCTGGCCGCCTGGTACGCGCGCGAGGTCACCGTCCGGCGCTTCGCCTCGGTCCTGGCCGCCGGGCCGCCGCTGTTCCTGTTGCTGTTCCTGTTCACCTCGCCCGTGCAGAAGCTGGTGATCGGTGGGGAGGCGCACGCGCGCACCGCCGACGTGGACTCGCGCGTCCCGGTGATCGTCGTGTCCTTCGACGAGTTCCCGACGACGTCGCTGATGCGTCCGGACGGCGAGCTGGATCGCGCGCGCTATCCCAACTTCGCCCGCTTCGCCCGCCAGGCGGTGTGGTTTCGCAACACGACGACGGTGGCCGACGGGACGCGCTGGGCCACGCCGATCGTCCTGTCCGGCGTCCTGCCCGAGCGCGACGCCCTGCCCACGTATCAGGACTATCCGCAGAACCTGTTCACCGCCCTCGGCGACGCCTATCGCATGGACGTCACCGAGCCCGTGACCCGCCTGTGCCCGCGCAAGCTGTGCGCGGACACCGGTCCGCGGGTGTCCGAGGAGACCGGCGTGACGTCCTCCGGGAACGACGAGGACGAGCGCGACGAGTCGTTCGGCGAGCGGATGGGGTCCCTGGCCTCCGACCTGGGGATCGTCTCGCTGCACCTCGTCCTCCCCGACGACCTGCGCGAGCGCCTGCCCTCGGTGTCCGAGCAGCTGGGCGACTTCAACCGGGAGACCGCCGCGCCCCGCCAGGCCGCCCGCCGCCGCGCCGCGCGCGGGAGCGCCGCCGCCCAGCGGCGCCTGCGCCGGGCCACGGGGCGCCGGCTCACCGAGCTCATCCCCGCGGCCAAGGAGGCCGAGCAGGCCTCCCCGGCGTTCCCCCGCTTCCTCCAACGCATCCGCCCGTGGAGCGGCAACGGCCGCCCGCCGCTGCACTTCCTGCACGTCCTGCTCCCCCACCACCCGTGGCGGCTGCTTCCGTCCGGGCGCGCGTACGGAGCGTCGGTCCCGACGATCCCCGGCCTGCGCGACAACGTGTGGGGGTCCGACGTCACGGCCGTCGAGCAGGGCTGGCAGCGCCACCTGCTTCAGGTGGGGTACGTGGACCACGCCCTGGGCCACCTGATGGCCCGGCTC
>DATLOP010000267.1:0-8917 GCA_035536255.1 Solirubrobacteraceae bacterium | reverse complement strand
GTACGTGGGCGTCGGCTCCACGCGCAACGCGCGGCGCGGGCCCAGCCGGCTGTCGGCGAGCATCCTGTCCTTCCTGCCCAGCGGCCGGGGCCTGCGCGTCGAGGCGCGCGGGCTGCGCAACCCCTACGGGCTGGCCTTCGTCCCCGGCACCCGCGACCTGCTGATCACCGACAACGGCCGCGACGACCTGGGCCCGAGCCGCCCGCCCGAGGAGGTCAACCTCCTGCGCCTGGCGCGGCGGCGGACCCCGCCGCCGTGGTTCGGCTTCCCGGACTGCTGGGGCCAGGGCGGGCGCGCGTGCCGCAACGCCCGCCCCGCGCTGGCCCGCCTGCCCGCCCACGCCGCGGCCACCGGCATCGCGATCGCCCGGCGCCTGGGCCGTTACGGGCTCAGCGCCTACGTGGCCCAGAACGGCTCGTCGAGCGAGAGCCCGTCCACCGGCAACGACGTGGTGCGCATCGCCCTGCACCGGCGCCGCGGCGGGGGCTACCGCGCCACCGTGCACCGCTTCGCCGACGGCTTCACCCGCCACGACCCGCTCGGCGCCGGCATCGGCCCCGACGGCGCGCTGTACGTGACGATGTGGCGGACGGGTCGCATCCTGCGCTTCGCGCCGCGTTAGGCTGGCGCCGTGCGCGAGCTCGCGGACGGGATCTGGCAGCTGCGAGGCGTTCCCCCGAACGCGTTCAACGTCTACGTCATCGGCGACGTGCTCGTCGACACGGCGACGCGCCACGGCCACCGGCGGATCCTGCGCCAGCTGCGCGACCGCCCGCTGTCCGCGCTCGCGCTGACCCACGTCCATCCCGACCACCAGGGCTCGGCCCACCGCGTCTGCGAGACGCTGGGCCTCCCGCTGTGGTGCCCCGAGCAGGAGGTCGCCGCGATGGAGGACGGCGACGTGGTCGGCCGGATGCCCGACGCGCTGGTCAACCGGGTCAACGACCGGCTGATGACCGGCCCGCCCCATCCCGTCGACCGGCCGCTGCGCGAGGGCGACGAGGTCGCGGGGTTCACCGTCCTCGACGTGCCCGGCCACTCCCCGGGGCAGATCGCGTTCTGGCGCGAGTCCGACCGCGCCCTGCTGTGCGGCGACGTGCTGATCAACATGAGCTTCGTCACCGGCCTGCCCGGTCTCCACGAGCCGCCGGCCGCCTTCACCAGCGACCGGGCGCGCAACCTCGAGTCGGCCCGGCGCATCGCCGAGCTGCGCCCCGCGCTGGCCTGCTTCGGGCACGGCCCGCCGCTGCGCGACCCCGACCGCCTGGCCGCCTTCGTGGCCCGCCTGGCGGGGTAGGCGGGCCGGGTCGCGCCGGCCGATACGCTCCCGCACGCCGGCACCCGGTGGTTTCGACCTTTGTGGTCCGGTGCATATGCCTTTTACAGATGACCAGACCCGGCGGCCCTCGATCATGAGCGGCACACCCGACGTGCGCCTGCGGCTCCGCAACGTGCCGGAGAACGTGGCGCTCGTGCGTCAGGCTCTGACCGGCCTGGCATCGTCGATCGGGATCGAGGACGGGCTGCTCTCCGACATCAAGACCGCGGTCAGCGAGGCGTGCAACAACGTCGTCCTGCACGCCTACGAGGACGGCGGCTCCGGTCCGCTCGAGGTCTACGTGTGCCCCAGCGGCCACGACATCGCGGTCATCGTGCGCGACGAGGGCACCGGCATCCAGCCCCGCGCGCCCGAGCGCGACGCCGCGATGCAGGGCGTCGGCCTGTCGCTGATCCAGGCCCTCACCCGCTCGGTCGAGTTCGGCGGGGGCGACGGCGAGGGCACCGAGGTCCGCATGGACTTCCACTCCGAGGCTCCACTCGACGTGCCGCCGAGCTCGGAGAACGGCCAGTCGCCGGACGCTCCGCCCCCCGAGGGCGAGACGCTCGTCTCGGCCTGCGATCCGCTGGTCGCGCCCGTGCTGAGCAGCGTCATCGCCGTGCTGGCCGCCCGCGCCGGGTTCTCGGTCGAGCGCCTGTCCGAGGCCCAGCTGGTCACCGACGCCATCGCGGCCCACGCCGGCCCGGCGTTCCTGGGCCACCAGGTCCACACCGGGATCGAGACCTCTCCGCACCAGCTGGAGCTGCGCCTCGGACCTCTGGTCGCCGGGGGCAGCGACACCCTGGTGGCGGCCTCGGCCGTGGGCGGGCTGAGCCCCGTCCTGGAGCGGCTCGCCGACGACGTGCGCGCCGAGTCGCGCGACGGTCACGAGGAGCTGCACCTGGTGATCTCGGACCGGCGCTGAGCGCCTCCTGAAGCGTCCGTCCCCGCGCTAGGCTACGCCGCGATGGACCGGCAGCCTTCGCGCGCTGAGCTCCTGCGGGCCTCGCCCCCGATGTTCGAGCGCGCCTGGCTGGACCGGCTCTCGCGGGTCCACCACACCGTCCCGCTGTTCATCTTCCTCCCGGCGATCACCGTGCTGCTGGTCGTGGGGTTCCGGCGCGCGGGCGACGTGGCGGTGGGCGGGTGGTTCGCGGGCGGGTGGCTGTTCTGGACGCTGACCGAGTACTGGATGCACCGCCTGGTGTTCCACTTCGAGCCCGAGTCGGGGCTCGGCGCGCGCCTGCACTGGATCATCCACGGCGTCCATCACGACCACCCCAACGACCCCATGCGGCTGGTCATGCCGCCTTCGGTCAGCGTCCCGCTGGCCGCCCTGTTCCTCCTCACCTTCGGGCTGGTCGCCGGCACCCCGGCGGCGTTCGGCGTCGGGGCCGGGTTCCTGTCGGGCTACCTGGTCTACGACATGCTGCACTACCACCTGCACCACCACGTTCCCCGGTCGCGCCTGGGCCGCTGGCTGCGCGAGCTGCACATGCGCCACCACTTCCAGGACGACACCCGCGGGTTCGGCATCAGCGCGCCGTTCTGGGACCACGTGTTCCGCACCGTGCCCTCGCGGGTGCGGCGCTAGCGGCGCCGCCTAGACCGGCGGCTCGCGCCGCCCGAGCGGCCGCACCGCCGGGCCCTGCAGCACCTGGCCGTCCGGCGCGAAGCGCGAGCCGTGGCACGGGCAGTCCCACGAGCGCTCGGCCGGGTTCCAGTTGACGATGCAGCCGAGGTGGGTGCAGCGGGCGGAGACGGCGTGCACCGTGCCGTCCGGATCGCGCGCGACCGCGACCTGGCGCCCGCCCGCGGAGACGATGCGCCCGTCGCCGGGCGCGACGGGCGCGGAGGCGCGCGAGCGGCGGCGGAAGCGATCGGCGACGAGGTGCAGGCCGTCCTGGACGCCCTCCTTGACCATCCCGGGCAGGCCGGTGGCCAGCCGCAGCCGGTGCGGGTCGTACGTGCCCGCCCACGGGTGCTCGCGCCCCGCGACGGCGGCGCGCAGGACCTCCGCGGCGGCGGCGGCCTGCGCCAGGCCCCACTTCCGATAGCCGGTTGCGGTCAGCAGCCGGTCGCTGAACGGCCACAGCGGGCCGACCGACGGAAGCATGTCGACCGGCATGTTGTCCTGGCTGGACCAGCGGAACCGCACCTCGCCGGCGCCCAGCTGCTCGCGGCCCCACGTGGCCAGCTCGCGATAGCGGGCCACGGTGTCCCCGCCGTGGCCGACCTTGTGGCCCTGGCCCCCGACGAGGATCAGCTCGCGACCCTCGTGCGGGTGCGTGCGCACCGAGTGGGCCGGGCTCTCGGTCGAGATGAACATCCCCTCGGGGACTTCTGCGCCGGGCTCCATCGCCACCACGTACGAGCGCTCGGGGGTCGTGCGCACCCACCACAGGCCGCGGTCGAGCAGCGGCATCGAGGTGGCGACGACGACGCGTCCCGCCTCGACCTCCCCGCCCGCCGTGCGGACGCGGCACGGCTTCCCGTCGTCCACGCCGATCACGGGCGAGCCCTCCCAGATCCGCACGCCCCGCGCCTCGAGCACCGCCGCCACGCCGAGCGCGAACTGGCGGGGATGGAACTCGCCCTGGTCGCGGAAGCGGACGGCGCCGGCGACCG
This sequence comes from Solirubrobacteraceae bacterium, assembly GCA_035536255.1. GTDB lineage: Bacteria > Actinomycetota > Thermoleophilia > Solirubrobacterales > Solirubrobacteraceae > AC-38. The sequence continues at coordinate 4,971 of DATLOP010000267.1, read as the reverse complement.
GGAAGGGCAGCGGCACGTCGGTCGCGTACTCCGCGGACAGGCCGAGCCGCGCCGCCAGCTCGGCCTCCTCCCGCACCCCGGACGGGTCGTCGCCGGCCGGCGCGTAGGTGTAGTTGTCGCGGCGGCGCAGGTCGCACCCGATCCCGTGGCGCTCGGCGATCTCGAAGATCGCGGCCAGGCCGGCCTCGTTGGCCTGACCGTGCTGGCGCGCCACCGCCTCGCCGTGGCGGCGGGCGATCTGCGCGTACTGGAGCGAGTGCAGCGAGGAGAGCTTCGCCGTGGTGTGGCCGGTGACGCCGCCGCCCACGCGGCCCGCCTCCACGACCGCGACCTCGACGCCGTCCTCGCTCAGCGCCAGCGCCGCCAGCAGCCCGGTGATCCCGGCGCCGACGACCGCCACCTCCGCGGCCTGGCGCCCGCGCAGCGGGTCGCGCGCGGGCGCCGGGGCCGTGGCGGTCCACAGCGACTGGGCGTCCTCGGGCAGCTCGGGCACCTCAGGTCCCTACCCCGGGGACGGCGGCTTGGAAACCGGGACGCGGGGTACGTCTCGGCCGTGGCCGACGCCGTGGTCATCGGAAGCGGCCCGAACGGGCTGGTGGCCGCGAACGCGCTCGCGGACGCCGGCTGGGAGGTCGTCGTCCTCGAGGCGGCCCCCTCGCCGGGCGGGGCCGTGCGCACCGAGGAGCTCACCGAGCCGGGCTTCCACCACGACGTCTTCAGCGCCTTCTATCCCCTGGCCGCCGCGTCGCCGCGCATCCGCGACCTGCACCTGGAAGACCACGGCCTGCGCTGGCGGCGAGCCGACGTGGCGGTGGCCAGCCCGCTGGCCGACGGCCGCTGTGCCGCCCTGCACCTGGACCTCGCGGCCAGCACCGCCTCGCTGGACGCCTTCGCGCCCGGCGACGGCGCGGCCTGGGAACGGCTGTACGAGCGCTGGCTGCGCCTGGGCGGGCACGTCGTCGACGCGCTGATGCGCCCGTTCCCCCCGGTGGCGCCGGTGCTGCGCCTGGCCCGGCTGCTCGGCCCCGCGGAGCTGCCGCGCTTCGCGCGGTTCGCCGTCCTGCCCGCCCGCCGCCTGGCCGAGGAGGAGTTCGCGGGCGCGGGCGGCGGGCTGCTGATCGCGGGCAACGCGCTGCACTCCGACCTGTCCCCCGAGGCGCTGGGCGGCGGCCTGTTCGGGTGGCTGCTCTGCGGCCTGGCCCAGCAGCACGGCTTCCCGGCTCCCGAGGGCGGCGCCGGGCGCCTGGCCGACGCGCTCGTGGCCCGGCTGCGCGCGCGGGGCGGCGAGCTGCGCTGCGACGCGCGCGTGGAGCGGGTCGAGGTCGCCGGCGGCCGGGCGACGGGCGTGGTCACCGCGAGCGGCGAGCGGGTGCCCGCGCGGCGCGCCGTGATCGCCGACACCGGCGCGCCGGCCCTGTACCGCGACCTGCTGCCGCCGGACAGCGTCCCGGCGGCGGTCCGCGAGGACGTGCGTCGCTTCGACTACGACGCCGGGGTGGTCAAGGTGGACTGGGCGCTGGACGCCCCGATCCCCTGGCGCGCCGCCGAGGCCCGGCGCGCCGGGACCATCCACCTCGCGGAGAGCATCGACGACCTGACCCGGATGGCCGCCCAAGTGGCGACGGGCCAGCTGCCCGACGAGCCGTTCCTGGTCATGGGCCAGTACGCGTGCTTCGACCCGACCCGGGCCCCGGCGGGCCGCGACACCGCCTGGGCCTACGCCCACGTCCCCAAGGGGATCGACTGGGACGGCGGCCGGGCCGAGGCGTTCGCCGATCGCATGGAGGAGCAGGTGGAGCGCTGCGCCCCCGGGTTCCGCGGGCTCGTACGCGCGCGGCACGTGCTCGACCCGCCGCGCATGCAGGCGCGCAACGCCAACCTGGTCGGCGGCTCGATCAACGGCGGGACCGCGCAGCTCTACCAGCAGGTGATCTTCCGCCCGCTGCCCGGCCTGGGGCGGCCCGAGACGGCGGTGGACGGCCTGTACCTCGGCTCGGCCTCGGCCCACCCCGGCGGCGGCGTGCACGGCGGCCCCGGCTGGAACGCCGCCCGGGCGGCGCTGCGCGGCGCCCGGCTCAGGCGACGGCCGGGGCGGCGGCGCGCTTGAACGCGCGTTCCTCGGCCAGTTGCCGCAGTCGCCGCAGCGACTCCTCGTTGCGCAGGTGGAGCAGGCGCTTGCTGAGCGGGTTGCCGAACACGAACCGGCTGGGGAAGTCGCCGGGCACCTCGATCATCGTGACGTGGGTGCCGCCGGCCCGCGGGCGCAGCACGAACTCCACCCGTGCCGTCCCCAGCGGTCGGATCTTCACCTTGAGGACCAGTCGCCGCGGAGGCTCGACGTCCAGCACGACCGAGTGGTCGTTGAGCGTGATCGGCCAGATTCCCTGGCTGTGGTGGAAGCGGCTGCCCGGCTGCGGCCACTCGGGCTCCACTTCGCGGATCTTGCTCGCGCCGACCACCCAGTACGCGTAGGACTCGGCGTCCACCAGGACGTCCCAGACGTCCTGGGGCGAGGCGGTGGTCGTCGTCTCGTTGCGGGGCACCGCTGGTCGGGTTGCCCGCGGCGGCCGCGGGTAAACGCGGCGCATGAGCGACGAAGCCGAGCGGGAGATGCGCGGCTACGAGGGCAGCGGCAAGCTCGACGTGCTGGTCAACAACATCGCCTACCAGGCCCCGACCGAGGAGCTCCTGGAGATCATCTTCGCCTCGCAGCAGCTCTCCAGCTACCCCTCGGGCGAGGTGCTCGCCCCCATCGGCGGCGAGACCCTCCCCGGCTGATGCTCCCGCACTTCGAGGAGCGCGGGCCGGCCGGCGGCGTCCCGCTGCTGCTCGTGCACGGCTGGCCCCAGGACGGGTCGTGCTGGCGGCTGGTCACGCCGCGCCTGCGCGAGCACCGCTGCATCGTCGCCGACCTGCGCGGGTTCGGCGGCTCGGCGGCGCCGTCCGGCGGCTACGAGAAGGAGCGCCTGGCCGGCGACCTGCTCGAGCTGCTCGACGCGCTGGAGCTCGAGCGGGTCGGGTACGTCGGGCACGACTGGGGAGCCTTCGCCGGGATGCTGCTCGCCCTGCGCGCGCCCGAGCGCCTGACCGGCCTGCTGGCGCTCTCCGTCCCCCACCTGTGGCCGTCGCGCCACGACCGCCTGAACCCGTGGCGCCTGGCCGCCCTGGCCTACCAGGTGCCCCTGGCCACGCCGCTGCTGGGGCGGACGCTGATGCGCGCCGGCGTGGTGCGGCGCGCGCTGCCCTTCGGCGTGCGCGCGGGCGCGGCGCCGGGGCGCATCACCGAGGAGATGTACCGGACGTTCCTGCTGCGCGAGGCGCCCGCGCTCGCGACCGGCCGCTACGCGGACGCCCGGCTGACCGTCCCGACGCGGCTGGTCGTGGGCGACGACGACCCCATCGTCCGCGGCGCCGACCTGCGCGGCTACGAGCCCCACGCCGACGACATGACCGTGGAGCGCGTGCCCGGGGCCGGCCACTTCCTGCCCGAGGAGCGCCCGGGGCTCGTCGCCGCGCGCATCCGCGAGCAGTTCGAAGCCGGTCGCTAGCCGGCCGGCTCGCGGCGGTTCTCCGCCGCCTTGAAGGCGATCTGAAGGAAGTCCGAGACGCCGACCATGGCGTTCATCGCCATCACCAGGCGCGTGACGCGGGGCGCGTAGAGCAGCCCGAGCGTGAACCCGGCGCCGATCCACTGGGCCAGGCAGAACGGGCAGGTGAGCAGCTCGCCCACGGCCTGGCGGATCCCGCCGCGCGCCGGGCGCTCCTCGACCTCGCCGGTCGGCTTGCGCTCGGCCTCGGTGAACGGCGCGCGCACCGGGCTGGCCACGCGGTCCTGGGTGACCAGGCGCGAGACCTTCTGCGTGGCCATCCCACCGAGGATCACGTCGCCCGCGCTGACGCGGGTGGGCAGGCGGCCCTGGCGCCGGGCGGTCGCCGTGCCCACGGTGAAGATCGTCGCGAAGGTGGCGATCAGCAGCCCGTAGTGCGCGAGCGGCTCGGTCTCGGTCTCGGGGGCGGCGGCGGGCATCCCCGGTTGCCTACCCCGCCGAGGGGCACCTCCAACGACGTTTGATCGGGCCCGGAGCGGTGAGACGCACGAAACAGATCATGCTGACGAGTCGAACGGTCGCTCGCTAAAGTGGAGCCATGACGGTCGAGGGAGGCGTCACCGTGGTACGGCTGCGCTGCGTGCGCTGCGGCGGGGAGTCGTTCGCCATCACGTTCGCGGCCGGGGCTCCGTGCCCCGACTGCCACGGGCCCCGTGACGCCCTCGAGGAGCTGGCCGACCGGCGCACCGGCGAGGACCGCCGCGGCCCGACCCGGCTCCAGCGCATGTGGGACTACGATCCCCGATCGTGGTTCGACAGACGCCGGGCCTGAGCGAGTACCGGCGCAAGCGCGACTTCGCCGCGACGCCCGAGCCCGGGCCCGACGCGGCCTCCGGGTCCGCGCCGCGCGCACGGTTCGTCGTGCAGGAGCACCACGCCCGCAGGCTGCACTGGGACCTGCGGCTGGAGCGCGACGGGGTCCTGGCGTCGTGGGCGATCCCCAACGGGATCCCCGAGGACCCGGCCGAGAACCGAAAGGCGGTTCGCACGGAGGACCACCCGCTCGAGTACCTCGACTTCCACGGCGAGATCCCGGCCGGACAGTACGGCGCGGGCACGATGACGGTCTGGGACCGCGGCACCTACGACTGCGAGAAGTTCCGCGACGACGAGGTGATGGTCGTCTTCCACGGCGAGCGCCTGCTTGGGCGCTACGTGCTGTTCCGCGCGGGGCGCGACCCCAAGGACTGGATGATCCACCGGATGGACCCGCCCGCCGACCCCGGGCGCGAGCCGATGCCCGACCGCATCGCGCCGATGCTCGCCCGGCTTGGCGAGCTGCCGCGCGACGAGGCCGGCTGGGGGTTCGAGGTCAAGTGGGACGGCGTGCGCGCGCTTGCCTTCGCCGAGCCCGGGCGCCTGC
>DATLOP010000266.1:0-2259 GCA_035536255.1 Solirubrobacteraceae bacterium | reverse complement strand
TGGAGCGCACGGTGGCGTGGTACCGCGACCACCCTCAGGCGCTGGTGCTGGCCTCCTAAACTCAACCCCATGTCCGGTCACTCCAAGTGGGCGTCGATCAAGCACAAGAAGGCGGTGGTGGACGCCCGTCGCGGGCAGCAGTTCACCAAGCTGGCCCGCGCGATCACGGTGGCGGCGCGCGACGGCGGCGGCGACCCCGACAGCAACGCCGCGCTCGGCCAGGCCGTCCAGAAGGCCCGCGACGCCTCGATGCCCAAGGACAACATCGAGCGGGCGATCGCCAAGGGCACCGGCGAGGGCGCCGACGCCGCGGCGATCCAGTCCGTCGTCTACGAGGGCTACGGCCCCGGCGGCGTGGCCCTGCTGATCGAGGTGCTGACCGACAACCGCAACCGCACGAGCGCCGAGCTGCGCCACCTCCTGGGCAAGCACGGCGGCACGCTGGGGGAGCCGGGCTCGGTGTCCTACCTGTTCGCCAAGCAGGGCGTGATCGTCGTGGACGCCGGACGCTACGACGAGGACGACCTGGTGGCCGCGATCGACGCCGGAGCGCAGGACATCGCCATCGACGCCGACGTGTACGAGATCCTCACCGAGCCCGCGGCGGTGGCCGCCGTGCGCGCCGCGCTGGAGGCGTCCGGCGTCGAGGTGCAGAGCTCGGAGGTCGTGCAGCAGCCGTCCTCGCGCGTCCCCGTCGACGAGGCCGAGGCCGAGAAGCTGGTGCGCCTGCTCGAGGCGATCGAGGAGAACGACGACGTCGAGGCCGTCCACGCGAACTTCGACGTGGACGCCGAGGTGCTGGAGCGGGTCGCGGGCTGACAGGCCGCGCTAGGCCGCGGCCGCGGTCGCGGCGCCGCCCTGGCGCAGCAGGTACAGCTGGCCCACCAGCACCTCGACCACCTCGGGGTCGAACTGGGTGCCGGCGTGGCGCGAGAGCTCGGCCACCGCCTCGGCGTGCGACATGCGCTCGCGGTACGGGCGGTCGGACGTCATCGCGTGGTAGGCGTCGCAGGCCAGGATGATCCGCGAGCCGATGGGGATCGAGTCCTCCGAGATGCCGTCGGGGTAGCCGCCGCCGTCCCAGCGCTCGTGCTCGTGGCGCACGATCCGGGCCACCGAGCCCAGGCCGGGGATGGCGCGCAGGATCCGCTCGCCGATCACCGTGTGCTCCTTCATGATCTTCCACTCGTCGTCGGTCAGCGGGCCCGGCTTGTTGAGGATGTCGTCGGAGATCGCCACCTTGCCGATGTCGTGCAGCAGCGCGGCGGCCTTGATGCGGTCGATCTCCTCGTCGCCGACGCCCAGGCCCCGGGCCACGCCCTCGACCAGCTTGAGGACCTCCTCGGAGTGGTCGCCGGTGTAGGGGTCGCGCTCGCTCAGCGTGACCGACAGCGCCGAGAGCATGTTGCTGCGGTCGGCCTCCTCCGGGGTGACGTCCTCGTGGTCGGTCCCGGCGGTCACGCGGTTGCCGCCCAGGCGGCGCGAGCGGTCCAGGGCCACGTACGCGGCGCCCAGCGCGGCGCCGGGGGACTCGCCGCGGTCGTAGGCGGCGATCCCGGCCGACAGCCGGACGGTCTCGACCTTGCCCGCCGGCGTGGTCTCCAGCGCGCGCAGCATGCGCTCGATGCAGACGGCGGCGCCCTCGAGGCCGGTCTCGGGCATCAGGACGACGAACTCGTCGCCGGCGCCGCGGCAGGTGATGTCGTGGGCGCGGGTCTGCTCGACCAGCACGCCCGCGACCGTGCGCAGGACGTCGTCGCCGGCGGCGTGCCCGTGGCGGGCGCAGGCGGCGCGGAAGTCGTCGACGTCGAGGACGGCGACCGCCAGGTCGCGGCCGTGACGGCGCGCGCGCGCGGCCTCGATGTCCAGCTGGTTGCGCAGGCGGTCCAGCGTGCCCAGACCGGTCACCCGGTCGTATTCGCTGCGTGCGCGCAGCTCGGACTCGAGCTCGTTGATCCGGGCCTTGGCCTCGGACAGGTGCTCTTCCAGGTGCGACTCTCGCTCTCGGCGCCCAAGCATGCACGACCAATATCGGCACGAGGCACGAAAACTTGTGCCCGGGCGCCGAGGCGAAGGCATCCGAAGCCCTGCGCAGAATGGCGCAGGGAATGATCGTCCTCGGCATCGACCCCGGAACGGCGAGCACCGGCTATGGCGTCGTCGCCCGCCGGGGCGGGCGGCTGGTCGCCCTGGACGGGGGCGTGATCGCCACCGCCGCGGGCCAGGCGCTGGAGCGCCGGCTGGCCGCGATCCACGCCC
>DATLOP010000265.1:0-2050 GCA_035536255.1 Solirubrobacteraceae bacterium | reverse complement strand
CCGCGCCGCCCCGCCGCAGCGGCCGTGGACGGAGACGATTCTTTACGGGGTCTCCTACTACCACGAGTACATGCCTTACGAGCGGCTCGACAAGGACGTCGAGATGATGCGCGCCGCCGGCGTCAACGTCGTGCGGATGGGCGAGTCGAGCTGGGGGCTGTGGGAGCCCGAGGAGGGGCGCTTCGAGTTCGCCTGGATGGACCGCGTCGTCGACCGCATGCACCGCGCCGGCATCAAGGTGGTGATGGGGACGCCGACCTACTCGGTTCCCGCCTGGCTCCACCGCAAGCACCCGGAGATTCTGGTGACGCGGCTCGGCGGCGCGCGCGCCGCCTACGGCATGCGCCAGAACATGGACATCACCAGCCCGACCTACCTCTTCTACTCCGAGCGCGTCATCCGCCAGATAGTCAAGCGCTACCGCGACCACCCGGCCGTCATCGGCTGGCAGGTCGACAACGAGACGACCTCCTACGGCACCGCCGGCCCCGGCGCCCAGGCCGGCTTCGCCGACCACCTGAAGAAGAAGTTCGGCACGGTCGGGGAGCTGAACCGGGTCTGGGGCCTCAACTACTGGGGCCAGCGGCTCAACGGCTGGGACGAGCTGCCGCCGCGCGACGGCATCCTCAACCCGGGCTGGAAGCTCGAGTGGGAGCGCTACCAGCACAAGGTCGCCACCGACTTCCTGGCCTGGCAGGCGCGCATCGCCGCCGAGTACAAGCGGGCCGACCAGTTCGTCTGCCACAACTTCGTCGGCGGCCTGCGCACCGACATCGACCAGTACGACATCGCGCGCGCGATCGACGTCGTCGGCACCAACCCCTACCACCCGTGGGACGTGGGGCCCGACTCCGACGACGGGCTGGCGTGGGCCATGTCGGGCGACCTGGCGCGCTCGCTCAAAGGCCAGAACTACCTCATCACCGAGACCAACGCGCAGACCATCGGGTGGGACTCGAAGACGCAGTTCCCGCCCTACGACGGGCAGCTCCGCCTCAACGTCTACAGCCACCTCTCGAGCGGCGCCAACATGGTCGCCTACTGGCACTGGCACTCCCTGCACTACGGGCAGGAGACCTACTGGAAGGGCGTGCTCTCGCACGACCTCGAGCCGAACCGCGCCTACGCCGAGGTCCAGCGGACCGCCCGCGAGCTCCGGGAGCTGGGGCCGCGCCTCGTCAACCTGAGGAAGAAGAACGAGGTGGCGCTCCTCTACAGCCCGGAGTCCTACCACGGCATCCAGTTCATGCCCTTCGACGACCGCGTCAACTACATGACGGTCCTCGGCCAGATGTACGGCGCGCTCTACCGCCAGAACGTCGGCACCGACGTCCTCTTCCCGCAGAGCACGAACTTCTCCGACTACAAGGTGATCGTCGTCCCGCCGCTCTACGTCGCGAGTGACGCGCTGCTCGGGCGCCTCGGCGATTTCGTCCGCGGCGGCGGGCACCTCGTCGTGGCCTTCAAGAGCGGGTTCACCAACGAGCACTCGACCGTGCGCTGGACGAGGGCGCCGGGGCCGCTGCGCGAGGCCGCCGGGTTCTCCTACCAGGAGTTCGCCAACCTCCGCCAGCCGCTCAAGCTGAGGGGCGACCCCTTCCGCGCCGGCGACGGGAACAGCGTCGGCGCCTGGGCCGAGTTCATCGTGCCGGAGTCGGCCGAGCCGCTCGCCTTCTACGACCACCCTTTCTACGGCCGTTACCCGGCCGTCACGCGCAACAAGTACGGGCGCGGCACTCTCACCTACGAGGGCACTTTCCTCTCCGACCGGCTGCAGGAGAAGGTCCTGCTCGACGTGTTGACCCTGGCCGGGCTCTCGGGGCCCGACCAGCAGACGCCCGCGCCCGTCAGGGTCAAGCACGGCACGAACGCCGCCGGGCGGAGGCTGCACTACTACCTCAACTACTCCGGCCAGGGCCAGACGTTCACCTACCCGTACGCCGACGGGACCGACCTGCTCACGCGCGCGCCAGTCGCGCGGGGCGGGGCCGTCGCCGTCGGGCCGTGGGACCTCGTCATCGTCGAGGAGAGGTGAGGGCGGCCGCGGGCC
>DATLOP010000264.1:0-2603 GCA_035536255.1 Solirubrobacteraceae bacterium | reverse complement strand
GGGCCCGGCGGCGCCCGCCGCGCCTGCGCGCGCAGGCGTGACCGCGGCGCTGGTCATCCCCAACCACAACGGGCGCCGCTGGATCGCGGGCTGCCTGGACTCCGTGCACGCGCAGACGCGGGCGCCCGACGAGGTGGTCGTCGTGGACAACGGCTCCACCGACGGCTCCGGCGCGCTGGCCGCGGCCCGCGACGGCGTGCGCGTCGTGTCCCTGGGCCGCAACCTGGGCTTCGCCGCCGCGGCCAACCGGGGGATCGCCGAGACGACGGCCGACGCCGTGGCCCTGGTCAACACCGACGTCGTGCTGGCCGAGGACTGGCTGGAGCGGGTGACGGGCGCCCTGGACGAGGGCGTGGGGTCGGTGGCGAGCAAGATGGTCTCGCTGGACGACCCGGCCGTGCTCTACGACGCCGGCGACGTGCTGCGCCGCGACGGAGTGTGCGAGCAGCGCGGGCGCTTCGCGCGCGACGACGGGCGCTTCGACGCCCCGGGCGAGGTGTTCGCGGCCTGCGCGGGGGCGGCGCTGTACCGGCGGTCGGCCGTGGAGGAGGTGGGCGGCTTCGACGAGCGCTTCTTCCTGTACCTGGAGGACGTGGACCTCGGGCTGCGCCTGCGCCTGGCCGGGTGGTCTTGCCGGTGGGAGCCGCGTGCGGTGGCGCGCCACGCCGGCGAGGGCTCGGCCGGCCCGCGCAGCCCGGCCCACTGGGCGCAGCGCAACACGCTGCTGCTCGGCGCCAAGGCCTTCCCCGCCCGCTGGGCCGGGCCGTTCCTGTACCGCCAGGGCGCCTGGGCGTGGCACGCGGCGCGCGAGGGCCGCCTGCGCGAGCACCTGCGCGCCAGCGCCGCGGCGATTCCGCTGCTGCCCGCGATGCTGCGCGAGCGCCGCCGCCTGCGCGCCGCCGCGGCGGTGCCGATCTCCCGAGTCGTCCCCCGTCGCCCGTACCGAGGGCCGGTCGCCGCCGACCATCCCCGCGCCCGCGATGCGGCGCCGCCGGCCGGCGGCCAAGACGGGGTGTTGCCGGACGCCGGCGGCGACGGCTGATGGCGCGGCCGCTGACCGCGCTGCGCCTGCGCGCGCTGGACGCGCTGGACGTCGTGCGGGGGCGGCGGGACCCGCTCGTCCCGCCGCGGCGGCTGCGCGGGACCGTGGGCGACACGGACTTCGTGGCCACGGGCGAGGAGATCGCGGAGCTGCTCGTGACCCACGCCGGCCTGGCGCCGGACGCCCGCGTGCTGGACGTGGGCTGCGGGATCGGCCGGGTGGCGCGGGCGCTGACCTCGCGGCTGGGCCCCCAGGGCGCCTACGCCGGCTTCGACGTGTCGGCCTCGGCCGTCGCCTGGTGCGCGCGGCGCTACGCGCGGCGCCACCCGCACTTCGCCTTCGCGCACCTCGACGTGCGCAACGCGCTCTACAACCCCGGCGGCGCGATGGCCGCGCGTGACGTGCGCTTCCCGTACCCCGACGGCGGCTTCGACGTGGCCGTCGCGGCGTCGGTCCTCACCCACCTGCCGGCCGACGAGACCGACCGCTACCTGTCCGAGCTCGCGCGCGTCCTGCGGCCGGGCGGGCGGCTGCTGGCCACCTTCTTCCTCCTCGACGACGCCGCGCGCGAGGCCCAGGCCCGGCGCGCGACGGAGATCGCCTTCCCGCACGAGCACTGGCCCGCGTCCTTCGCCGACGCGGCGCTCCCCGAGTCCGCCGTCGCCTACGACGAGGCGTGGGTGCGCGAGCGCATGGAGGCCCACGGCCTCACCCCGGGCGAGCCGCTGCGGGGGTCCTGGTCCGGCCGCCCCGCCGAGACCGGGTTCCAGGACGCGATCGTCGCGACCCGCTGACGGGTGGTCACGATTTGTCACCCGTGGGGTGTCTCAGACGGCCCACCCTCGAGGAGCGGGTCGAGGACGCGCTCGCGGACGGCGGCCCGGAAGCGGGCCGTGTCGTAGCGCTCCGCCGCCGCGGCGGCTGCGACGCGCATCTCGGCCGGGTCGGCCGCGATCAGGGCGCGGGTGCGCTCGACGAGCTCGGGGACGGTCCGCCAGTGGGCGCCGGTCCGGCCGTCGTCCACGAGCTCGGCCGGCCCGCCGTCGGGGACGACGAGGGGGACGGTCCCGTGCGCCATCGCCTCGGCGACCGCGATCCCGAAGTGCTCGAGGCGCTCGGGGTGGCGGGCGGGGTCGACCCCGTAGCCCGCCGCGTGCCAGAACAGCGATCCGTTGGCGTACAGGTCCAGGACCTCCTCGCGCGGCGCGTTCACGTGCAGCGACACCGCCAGGCCCGCCGCGCGCTCGCGCAGCTCCGCGATCCAGCGGGCCGTCTCGTCCGACGCGTCGGCCGCTCCGGCGAGGTGGAGCTCCCAGCCCCGCGCGTCCAGCGCGCGGAAGGCGTCGATCAGCACGTCCTGGCGCTTCTCGTGCGCGCCGCGGAAGAAGCGTCCGACGGACACGATCCACGGCCGGCGCGCGGGCGGCGCCGGGCGGCGCGGCGGGTCGACCGGCGGGGCCAGGACCTCGGCCTCGACGCCCAGGCGGCGCGCGATCCACCCCGCCGAGAACCGGGAGTAGGCGAGAAAGCGGTCGTAGCTGGCCAGGGCGCCCGGCGCCCG
>DATLOP010000263.1:0-6238 GCA_035536255.1 Solirubrobacteraceae bacterium | reverse complement strand
GCGCCGACCGCCGAGGCTCCTCCGGCCGAGGCTGCTCCGGCCGAGGCTGCGCCCGCCGAGGCTGCGCCGGCCGAAGCCGCTCCGGCCGAGGCCGCCGAGGCGGAGAAGCCGGCCTAGTCTCCGTGCAGGGCGCGCTCGGCCTTGCCGAGCTCGTTGGAGGCGGCCTGCAGGCTCACGTGGAGGGCCGTGCGGTCGTAGGGAACGGTCGCGCGCGCGTCGTCCACCAGGACGAACAGGTCCTCGCGCAGCTGCGCGATCCGCTCCTCCAGGGTCTCGGTCGCGGCGGGGGCGAAGATGGCCATGCGTCACCTTGCGCCGTCGAGCCCCGGGAATCCCTGCACGCACAGCTTTTGTGGAACCTCGTCTGCTTTACTCTCCCGTTCCCATGCCCAAGATGAAGACTCATTCGGGCGCGAAGAAGCGCTTCCGCAAGACGGCGACGGGCAAGCTGCGCGCTCGCCACGCCTTCTCCAGCCACATCCTGGAGAAGAAGTCGCCGAAGAAGAAGCGCCATCTCGCCGACCCCGTGGTGATCGCGAAGGCCGACGAGGCGCGGGTCCGCAAGCTGCTCGGGGGCGCCGGCCGGTGACCCGCGTCAAGCGCTCCACCCACGCCCGCAAGAAGCGCCGCGCGACCCTCGCGCGGGCCAAGGGCTACCGCGGCGAGGCGCACTCGTCCTACAAGCGGGCCAAGGAGGCCCTGCTCAAGGCCGACTCCTACGCCTATCGCGACCGGCGCAACCGCAAGCGCGACTTCCGCCGGCTGTGGATCACCCGGATCAACGCCGCCGCCCGCCAGGAGGGCATGTCCTACTCGCAGCTCATGCACGGTCTCAAGCTGGCCGGCGTCGAGCTGGACCGCAAGATGCTCGCGGACCTCGCGGTCCGCGACGCCGACGCCTTCCGCCGATTCGCGCAGCGCGCCCGCGAGGCGTCGGCGAGCTGAGCGCAGACCGACACCACCAATCGCCCGGGCGCCGCTCCTTCAGGACCGGCGCCCTTTTTGTTGCCCCATGATCACCTCGACCCACAACCAACAGCTCAAGGAGATCCGCCGCCTGGCCCGCCGGGAGGGCCGGGCGCGCGCCGGGCGCTTCGTGGCCGAGGGCGAGGACCTGCTGGCCGCCGCCGACGCCGCGGGCTGGGAGCCCGTCGAGCGGCTGCGGGCCGGCGTCGAGATCTCGCCGGACGCGCTGGCCTCCGTCAGCTCGCTGGGCTCGGGGACCCGCGCGCTCGCCGTCTACGAGCAGCGCTGGTCCACGCCGGCCGGGCCGCTGTGCGTCGCGCTGTGGGGCGTGCGCGATCCCGGGAACGTCGGCACGGTGCTGCGCGGCGCGGTGGCCTTCGGCGCGGCCTCGGTCGCGCTGGGCCCGGACACCGCCGACCCCTACGGGCCCAAGGCGGTCCGGGCCTCGATGGGCGCGGTCTTCGCCGTGCCGCTGGCGCGGGTGGGCAGCGTGGCCGAGCTCCCCGGCCGGACGGTGGCGCTGGCCGCGGGCGCGGGCGAGCCCCTGCGCGGGCCGGCCTCCGGCGACGTGTCGCTGGTCGTGGGCGCCGAGCGCGAGGGCCTGCCCGCCGAGGTCGTGGCCGCGTGCGACGACGTCGCCCACATTCCCATCGCGTCGGAGTCGCTGAACGCCGCGATGGCCGCGACCGTGGCGATGTACGAGCTGACTAGGATCGGCCGCTGATGCTCGATCGCGCGCAGGAACTGCTCACCGCCGCCAACCGCGACCTCGACTCCGCCGCTTCCACCGAGCAGATCGAGGAGGTCCGGGTGCGGTACCTCGGTCGCAAGGCGGAGCTCCCGCAGATGCTCCGGCAGGTCTCGACGCTTCCCGCCGAGGAGCGCAAGGCGGCCGGGCAGGCTCTGAACCAGGCTCGCCGCGAGCTCGAAGCCGCGATCTCCGCTGCTCAGAGCGATCTGCGACAGCGGGAGCTCGACCGGGGCCTCCTGGAAGACCGTGTCGACGTCACGCTGCCCGGCGACCCGGTGCGCGAGCTGGGGCGCCTGCACCTGATCACCCAGACGCGGCGCGAGATCGAGGACGTGTTCCTGGGGCTGGGCTTCGACGTGGCCGAGGGGCCCGAGGTGGACACCGTCCACTACAACTTCGACGCGCTCAACCATGCGCCCGGACATCCCGCGCGCGCGTGGACCGACACGTTCTACGTGTCCGACGACGTCGTCCTGCGCACCCACACGTCGCCGGTGCAGGTGCGCGCGATGGAGGCCGGCCCGCCGCCGCTGTACATCGTCGTGCCCGGGCGGGTGTACCGGCCCGACTCCGACGCCACCCACACGCCCCAGTTCCACCAGGTCGAGGGGCTGGCCGTCGACGAGGACATCACGCTGGCCGACCTCAACGGCACGCTGCTGGCCTTCGCGCGGGCGATGTTCGGCGAGGAGCGCGAGACCAGGCTGCGCCCGCACTTCTTCCCCTTCACCGAGCCCAGCGTCGAGGTCGACGTCTCCTGCTTCCAGTGCCGGGGCACCGGCGCGCTGCGCGACGGGTCGCGCTGCCCGCTGTGCAAGGGCGAGCGCTGGATCGAGATCCTCGGCGCCGGGATGGTTGACCCCAACGTGTTCGAGCACGTGCGCGAGCACGGCTACGACCCCGAGCGCGTCCAGGGCTTCGCCTTCGGGATGGGCATCGAGCGCATCGCGATGCTGCGCCACGAGGTCCCGGACCTGCGGCTGTTCTACGACAACGACGTGCGCTTCACGGGGCAGTTCGCATGAAGCTCCCGCTGGAGTGGCTGCACGAGTACACGCACCCGGACCTGTCCGCGGAGCAGCTGGCCGACCGCCTGGACATGACGGGCACCAAGGTCGAGCGGATCGAGCGCCACGGCGTCAAGGTGCCCGAGGCCTTCGTCGTGGGCCGGGTCCTCTCCGCCGAGCGCCACCCCGACGCGGACCGGCTGACCGTGTGCTCGGTCGACGTCGGCGACGGTGCGCCGGCCGGCATCGTCTGCGGCGCGCCCAACGTGGCCGCGGGCCAGGCCGTCGCGGTGGCGCGGCCGGGCGCCGTGATGCCCGACGGGACCGAGCTGCGCGCCGCCAAGCTGCGCGGCGTCGTGTCCGAGGGGATGATCCTGGCCGAGGACGAGCTGGGGATCGGCACCGACCACTCCGGGATCATCGTGCTCGACGACGGGGCGACCCCGGGGACCCCGCTGGTCGAGGTGCTGCCGATCGCCACCGAGGTCCTGGAGCTGGAGATCACGCCGAACCGGCCCGACTGCCTGGGCGTGTACGGCGTGGCCCGGGAGGTCCACGCGGCCACCGGCGCGCCGCTGGCCGACCCGCCGTGGACCGCCGACCCGGGGTCGGAGGGCGACGTCGAGGGCGTGTCGGTCGCCGTCGAGGCGCCCGAGCTGTGCCTGCGCTTCACCGCGCGGCGCTTTGACGACGTGCGACTCGGCCCGTCGCCGCCGTGGCTGAAGGCCCGGCTGATGGCCGCGGGCCAGCGGCCGATCAACAACGTGGTCGACGTCACCAACTACGGGATGCTGCTGACCGGCCATCCCCTCCACGCCTTCGACCTGGACCGCGTGGCGGGCGGACGGCTGGTCGTGCGCCGGGCCCGGGACGGGGAGGAGGTCGAGACGCTGGACGGCGAGGTCCGCCGCCTGGACGCCGACGTGGTGGTGATCGAGGACGCCGAGGGCCCCACGTCGATCGCCGGCGTGATGGGCGGCGCGCGGTCGGAGGTGTCCGAGTCCACGACGCGCGTGCTGATGGAGGCCGCGACCTGGGTCGGGCCGAACATCCAGCGCACGTCGCTGCGGCTGGGGCTGCGCAGCGAGGCCAGCGCGCGCTTCGAGAAGCAGCTGCAGCCCGAGCAGGCGCTGGAGGCCCAGGCGATCGCCGCCGTCCTGATGGTCGAGCTGTGCGGCGCCCGCCTGGTCCCGGGGACCGTGGACGTCGGCGGCCCGGGGCCCGAGCCCGCCGCCATCCCGCTGCGCCCGGACCGCGTCACCCGCCTCCTCGGCGCGGAGATCCCTGCCGACCGGGCCCAGACGATCCTGCGCTCCCTCGGCTTCGCCGTCGCCCCCAACGGGGCGACCCTCTCGGTGAACGTCCCTCACTGGCGGCGTGGGGATGTAACGCGGGACGTTGACCTGATCGAGGAGGTGGCGCGGATCGACGGGGTGGACCGGCTGCCGGCCACGCTCCCGCAGCGGCCAGACCGGGGCGGCCTGCTGACCGGCGAGCAGCGCGCGCGCCGGCGGGTCGAGGACGCGCTGGTCGGCCAGGGGCTGCTCGAGGTGCAGGGCTGGAGCTTCCAGGGCCCGTCGGTGGCCGACCGCCTGCGGCTGCCCGAGGACGACCCGCGCCGGCGGGCCGTGCGCCTGGTCAACCCGCTGTCCGAGGAGCAGTCGGTCCTGCGCACCACGCTCCTGGGCTCCCTGCTCGACGCCGCCGCGCACAACACCGCCCACGACAACCCCGACCTGCACCTGTTCGAGACCGGCGCCGTGTACCTGGACCGCGCCGGAGACGGAGCCGGCCCCCTCCCGGACGAGCGCCGCCACGTCGGCGTCATCCTCACCGGCGCGCAGTCCGCGCCCTCCTGGCGGGCCGGAGATGCGCCGCGGGCCGACTTCTTCGCGGCCAAGGGCGTCCTGGCCGGGCTGCTGGACTGGATGCGCGTGCCGTGGTCGGTGGAGGCCGGCGGCGAGCCGTTCCTGCACCCGGGCCGCGCGGCCACCGTCCTCCTCGACGGCGAGCCCGCGGGGTGGCTGGGCGAGGTCCATCCGCTGGTCGCCGGCGAGTGGGACCTCGACGGCCCCGCCGGCTTCGAGCTCGACCTCGACCGCCTGGCCCGGATCGCCGCCGCTCGGCCGCTCGGCTACCGCGACCTCACGAGCTTCCCGCCGGTCCGCCAGGACCTGGCCGTGGTGGTGGCCGACGACGTCCCCGCGGCGCGCGTCGAGGCCGTGGTCCGCGCCGCCGGGGGCGAGCTGCTGCGCGCCGTGCGCGTGTTCGACGTGTACCGGGGCGAGCAGGTGGGGGAGGGCCGCGTGTCGCTCGCCCTCGCCCTCGAGTTCCAGGCCCCCGACCGGACGCTGACCGACGAGGAGGTCGCCGAGCGCCGGCAGGCCATCGCCGCGGCGCTGTCCGAGGACGTGGGAGGCGAGCTGCGTGCCTGAGCTCGCCGCCATCGTTGCGGCCGGCCGGCTGGGAGCGGGGTTCCATGCCTGACGCCGTCGTCATCGGCGCCTCCGGCTACAGCGGCGCGCTCGCCGCGAGCCTGCTGTGGCGCCATCCGTCCTTCGAGCTGCGCCACGTCACGGCGCGCACCGACGCCGGCCGGCGGCTGGACGACCTGTACCCGCGCCACCGCGTCCCGCTGGAGCTGGAGGAGCTCGACCTCGACCGCCACGCGGACGTCGACGCGGCGATCGTGGCCTACCCCCACGGCGCCTCGGCGCCCGTGGTGGCGCAGCTGGTGGAGCGCGGGGTCAAGACGGTCGACCTCTCGGCCGACTTCCGCCTGCGCGACCTCGCCGTGTACGAGCGCTGGTACGGCGAGCACGGCGCGCCCGGCCTGCTCGACGGCGCCGTCTACGGCCTGACCGAGCTCAACCGCGACGCGGTCGCCGGCGCCTCCCTCGTCGCCAATCCCGGCTGCTATCCCACCGCGACCCTGCTCGCCCTGGCCCCGCTGGCCCGCGCCGGCGCGGTGGACGACGTGGTGGTCGACGCGAAGTCCGGCGTCTCGGGCGCCGGCCGGGCCGCCACCGACACGACGCACTTCGTCAGCGCCGACGAGAACGTCAACGCCTACGGCGTCGCCGGGCACCGCCACTCGCCGGAGATCGACCAGGAGCTGGCCGTCCTCGGCGCGCCGGTGGCGGCGACGTTCACGCCGCACCTGGTCCCGCTCGACCAGGGCGAGCTGGTCTCCTGCTACGTCACGCCGCGCCGCGAGGTTGGCGCGGACGAGCTGCGCGCCCTGTACGAGGACGCCTACGGCGCCGAGCCGTTCGTCGAGCTGTCCGAGCGCCCGCCCGGCGTGCGCGACGTGCGCGACACCAACATCTGTCGCATCTCCGTCCACGCCGACGAGCGGACCGGCAAGCTGCTCGTCTTCGCCGCCATCGACAACCTGTGGAAGGGCGCCGCCTCCCAGGCCGTCCAGAACCTCAACCTGATGTTCGGGCGCGACGAGGGGGAGGGGATCTCTTGAGCCCCATGCCGGGCACATCCGGGGAGGGGGCTCCGGCCG
>DATLOP010000262.1:0-2746 GCA_035536255.1 Solirubrobacteraceae bacterium | reverse complement strand
CGCCGGCCGCGCCGCTGGACTTCTCCGCCCTGCCCAACGAGCCCGGCGTGTACGTGTTCCGCGACGGCGCCGGGCGGGCGCTGTACGTCGGCAAGTCGACGCGGGTCCGCACCCGCGCGCGCTCGCACTTCGCTCCCGGCGCGCCGGCCGCGGGCTGGACGGCGCACGCCGCCATCGTCGACCACCGCGAGACCGAGTCCGAGCTGGGCGCGCTGGTGCTGGAGAACCGGCTGATCAAGGAGTGGCGCCCGCCCGGCAACGTGGTCCTGAAGCGCTCGGACGCCTACGTGTACCTGCGCGCGCGGCTGGACATCGCCTACCCGATCCTGGAGGTGGCGCCCGAGCCGGCGGCGGGCCGGGCCATCAACGTGGGGCCGCTGCGCGGCGAGCACGCCGCGCGCGAGCTGGCCGACCACCTGACGTCGCTGTTCGCGCTGCGCCACTGCGGTCGCAAGCTGCCGCGCCGCGACCACCCGTCGGCCTACGGCCAGATGGGCCGCTGCCTGAGCCCGTGCCTCAACGACCTCGACCCCAACCTGTACCGCGCCCGCCTGGACGCCGCCCTGGGCCCGTTCACCGGCGCGGCCGACGGTCGCGAGGCGCTGCTCGGGCTGGTTGAGGCGCGGATGCGCGAGGAGTCCGCCAAGCGCCACTACGAGCGCGCGGCCACGCTGCGCCGGCGCCGCGAGCGCCTGGAGACGATCCTCGACCGCCTGGGCGGGCAGCTGCGCGCCACGCACGCCGGGCCAAGACTGGTGCTGGCGCCGCATCCGCGAGACGACCGCCGCGCCGACGGCTTCTGGGTCGTGGGCGGGCGGGTGGCCGACTGGGGGCCGCTCCCGCGCGACCCCGGGGAGCTGGCCCGCCGCACCGCCCTGGCCCTCGGCGCGCGGCCCGTCGCGGGGCCGGCGAGCGTGCCGCCGGAGGCCGTTCACGAGCTGCGGATCGTCGCCACCTGGCTGGAGGCCCATCCCGAGGCGCACGTCCTCCCGCTGGACCCCGCACCGAGCGGCGAAACCGTCTTTGACTTTTGTTCAAACCCGGGTAGCCTCGCGGCATGAGCACGCCAGAGACCCGCACCGCCCCCGCCGCCGCCGCGATCTCCTACGACGACCTCTACGCCCGCTGGGAGCAGGGCAACTGGAGCGCCACCGAGATCGACTTCACCGAGGACGCCCGCCAGTGGCGCGAGGTGTTCACCGACCACGAGCGCCGCGCCGCGCTGTGGAACTACAACCTGTTCTTCTGGGGCGAGGACGCGGTGGCCGACAACCTCGGCCCCTACATCGATGCCGCCCCGACCGAGGAGCAGAAGTACTTCCTCGCCACCCAGCAGGTCGACGAGGCGCGCCACGCCGTCTTCTTTAAGCGCTTCATGCACGAGGTCGGGGGGATCGGCGACGGCACGATGCGCGGCGGGCTCCAGCAGATCAAGCCCGAGCTGACGTGGGGGTTCCGCAAGGTCTTCGACCGCCTGGACACGATGGCCGACGAGCTGCGCAAGGACCGCTCCAAGCCCAAGCTGGCGGCGGCGCTCACGCTCTACCACGTGATCATCGAGGCCTCGCTGGCCCAGCCGGGCCAGCACTTCATCACCTCCTACCTCCAGGACCGCGATCTGCTGCCCGGCTTCCGCGCCGGCATGGAGAACGTGGCGCGCGACGAGCAGCGCCACATCGCCTTTGGGGTCAAGCTGCTGCACGACCTGGCCGTGGAGGACCCGCG
Organism: Solirubrobacteraceae bacterium; assembly: GCA_035536255.1. Taxonomy (GTDB): domain Bacteria; phylum Actinomycetota; class Thermoleophilia; order Solirubrobacterales; family Solirubrobacteraceae; genus AC-38. Next base: position 1,021 of record DATLOP010000262.1, on the reverse strand, counting down.
CTGCCGCCACTCGGTGGCCGAGCTGCTGCGCGAGGTGATCCCGTGGACCGCCTCGGTCCTGATCCCGCCGGGGTGGGACGAGACCTACGTCACCTGCTTCGGCATGGGCCTGGACGAGCTGGGGGCCGAGGGCTCGATGTCGCTGGAGACCAAGCTGCGCAGCGCCGGCCTGGCGCTGGACGAGCTGCCGGGACCGCCGCCGATCCCCCTGGACGTCGACCACCTCGAGCGCGCGCGCCGCGGGCGCGAGCTGGTCAAGGCGGGGCTGCTCGGCGAGAAGCTCGGCCCGCCGTCCTACGCCGAGGAGGACCAGGCGCTGCTCTTCGACACGATCCGCCGCTCGATCAACCCGCAGCACGGGCTCGAGCGCGCCACGACGTTCCAGTGGGACTTCCCCGACGCCCAGCCGTGGCACGTGGTCGTCGACAACGGCAACGCGCGCGCCGAGGCGGGCCGCGCGCCGGAGCCCGACGTGACGATCGCCGCGCGCTGGGAGGACTTCGTGGACGTGGCCGCCGGCCGGGTCGATCCACTGCGGGCCGTGCTCACGCGCCGCCTGCGCCCGCGCGGGAAGCTGCGCTCGCTGGCCGCCGTGCCGCGCGTGTTCGGCCGCTAGCCCGGCCGGGGACGAAGTTTCCCGACGTTAAGCCCGTATACGGGGCCTAACGTGCGAAAACTCGGGACGGGCGGGGTGGCAGGGGGTCGCGGGCGCGCGTCGAAGGGCGCTCGCTATGCGGCGCCGGGCCATGATCACGCTCGCGCCGGTGGCGCTCGCGCTCGCCGGAGCCCCCGTCGCCGGGTACGCCGCCGCGGGCGGAGGGGCGCCGCTCGTCGCGATGAGCGCCGCGACGGGACCGTCCGGGCCGCCCGCGGTCACGCCGACGCCGCCCCCACCGGCGCCCGCCACTCCCTCGCACCCGGCCTCGCCCGCGCCGTCTCCCGCCGCTTCCGTGGCGCCCCCGGCGGCCTCGCCCGCGCCGGCTCCCGGCGCCCCGGCCGCGGCCTCTCTTGAGCCGGCTCC
>DATLOP010000261.1:0-10244 GCA_035536255.1 Solirubrobacteraceae bacterium | reverse complement strand
GAGCGCGACGGCGCGTCTGGCGGAGCGGCGTCGCCTTGCTTGCCGTCCGTGCGCTGTTCGACCTTCTCGGCCAACTCGGAGATCTCGCCTCGGAGGCGGGAGAGCCTCGCGGCCATGATCGCCACGTAGACGAGCAGCAGCACCGCGAAGGCGACGTAGGCCGCGGCCACGTACTTGCCCGCCTCGTCGAGCGGCAGCGCGGGCATCGCTACGCCTCCACCAGGGCTCGGCGCAGGCGGCCGAGGTCGGCCCGGGTGCGCTTCGCGGCCAGCTCGAAGGCCACGAGCGCCCCCCAGACGAGCGCCATGCCCGCCAGGCAGACGAGAAAGGTGAACATCATCTCGCCCGGAAGCCCGCCGGCCGAGGAGAAGGTGCGCGGGTGGATCAGCGGCTCGGCCAGCCTGACGGCGAGGAAGTTGAGCGGCACGAAGGCGCCCGCCGTGATCGCGAACACCGAGGCGTAGCGCGCCTGGCGCTCGGGGTCCTCGATCGAGAAGCGCAGCGGCTGGTAGGTCGCATAGAGCAGGAACACGATCAGGAACGACACCAGCGTCGGCTCGTCCCACACCCACCAGTGGCCCCACGACCCCTTGGCCCAGATCGCGCCGGTGATCAGCACGCCGACCGCCAGCACCAGCGACAGGTGGATGGCCACGTAGGAGCGCATGTCCCAGCGCCGGCCGCCGGTGCGCAGGTGCATCAGGCCCATGACGCCGCCGGCCACGAACCCGAGCAGCGCGACGATCGCCATCGGGACGTGCAGGGAGAAGATCTTCTGGATGAACCCCTGGTCGGCGTCCAGCGGCGCGTAGAAGAAGACCAGGGCGAAAGCGGCCGTCAGGGTGACGGCCGTGGCGAGCGAGAGGGGGCGCAGGCCCTTGCCGTACAGCAGCGTTCTAGTCCTCCAGCAGGTAGTCGAAGACCGCGTAGGCCAGGAGGGCGAAGACCACATCGTATAGGCCGAGGATCACCGGCCACTTGGCTGGGAGCGAGCCTGCGCCGGCGTCGGCGAGCAGCGGCGCCGTGGCCCGGGAGGCGGCGATGACCACCGGGACGAGCAGCGGGAGCGCCACCAGGGGGGCGATGAGGTCGCGCGCGCGGGTCTGGATGGCCAGCGCGCCGGCCAGCGTGCCGACGACGGCGATCCCCGCGTTGGCCAGGAGCAGGACGAGCAGCAGCTCGGGCAGGGCCTGGCCCGGACCGGGACCGAGCAGCAGGACTACGAAGGCCGGAACGGCCACCAGCTCGACCGCGCACAGGTAGGCGAACAGCGCCGCGGCCTTGGCCACGAACAGCGCGGTCCGGTCCACGGGGGCGAGCAGGAACGCGTCGAAGCCGCCCTGCTCGCGCTCGGCCACGAACAGGCGGTTGACGCCGAGCATCGCCGCGAACAGCAGCGTCACCCACAGCACGCCCGCGGCCAGCTCGCCCTCCAGGCTGCGGCGGTCCAGCCCGAAGTGGAAGATCACGAACGTCGTCAGCGCGAACAGCCCCATCGCGGGGACCGACTCGCGCGTGCGCAGCTCCAGGCGCAGGTCCTTGCGCAGGATCGCGGCGGCGGTCCTCATGCGTAGAGCCCCCGGACGTCGCCGGCGCTCACGCCGCCGCGGGCCGCGACGATCTCCGCCCGCCCGCCGCGCAGGCCGAGCACCACGTCGGCGTGGTCGAGGTCGCGCTCGGGGTCGTGGGAGGTGAGCACGCGCGCGCCCCGGGCCAGCAGCGGCTTGACCGCGCCGGCCGCGCCCGGGTCGAGGTTGGCGAAGGGCTCGTCGAGCAGGAGTAGGCTGGGCTCGTGCAGGACGGTCCGCGCCACCGCCACGCGCTGCACGGTGCCGCGCGACAGCGTGCGCAGCGGCTCGTCGGCGCGCCCGGCCAGGCCGAGGTCGCCCAGCAGCGCCTCGATGCGCGCGGCGTCGGCGCCGTACAGCCGCGCGAAGTAGCGCAGGTTTTCGCGCGCCGACAGGTCGCGGTAGAGCAGGGGCTCGTGTCCCAGGAAGCCGATCTCCCCCCGCAGCGCCCACGCCTCGCCGGGCAGGTCGCGGCCCAGCACCCGCGCCTGGCCGGCGTGGGGGCGCAGCAGCGTGGCCAGGACCCGCAGCAGCGTCGTCTTCCCGGCCCCGTTGGGGCCGAAGACGACGAGCGTCTGCCCGTCCTCCAGGGTCAGGGAGACGTCGCGCAGGACCACGCGCTCGCCATACGCGCGACCCACGCCCCGCAGCTCGACCGCGCTCACCGGCGCCCCAGCCACGACCGGACCTCGTCCACTGTGGCGCGGGCGTCCCGGCGCGCGCCCTCCAGCTCGAGCTCGGAGATCTCCGCCGCGTCGTAGAACACGCGGTGGCGGGCGCGGCGCATCGCGTCCAGGCGGTCGGCGAGCTCCGGCGTCAGGCCCAGCCGGGCCGCCGCCTCGCGCAGGACGATGGCGTGCCCGCCCGGGCCGCTGGTCACGCGCCGCCCGTCCGCGAGCAGCACCGCGATGCCCCCCTTGAGCACGCCCTGGTAGCACAGGCCGTAGGAGGACTCGGCGTCCACTCCGGAGATCGCCGCGCTCTGGAGATGGGCGGCCGCCTGGGCGGCGACGCGGCGCGCCTCCGCGACGTCCGCCTCGACCTCCTCGAGCCGGGCGGGCGTCATGGGGTGCCGAGGTCCCCGACCAGGGGCGTCAGCGGCCGGGCGAGCACCGTGGCCAGGAAGCCGGAGCGCTCGCGCCGGCGGCGCGCGAACTCGTCGGGCCGGTAGGCCGTCAGGTTGATCTCGCGGCCGACCACGCGCTCGACCTCGCGGACCTCGCGCAGCAGCCGGTCGCGGTCGACGTCGCCGACCACCAGGAGGTCGATGTCGCTCGCCGGGCCGATGCGGCCCGCCGCCCACGAGCCGAACAGCGCCGCGGCCGCCACCCCCGGGACCGCGGCCAGGCGCTCGCGCAGGAGCGGCTCGACCCCGAGCGTGCGCGCCAGCAGCTCGCGCAGGGGCGCGTGCACGGGAGACCCCGCCGCCGCGCGGTAGAGCTTGGAGCGGCCGACCCGTTCGTGCTCGATGATCCCGGCGTCCTCCAGACGGCGCAGCTCGCGGTTCAGGGACGCGGCCGACGCGTCCGTGAGCGCGGCCAGGCGCGACGTGCTCTGCGGCTCGTCGTCGCCGAGCAGCAGGACGGCCAGGAGCCGGGCCTGGAGCTCGGAGCGGAACAGGGGCAGGATCCGCGGGGCTGCGGTTCGCATAACTGCAACATATCACTCAGTTATACGAATCGTCACGGCGCAGCGTCTCGGTCACGTGGCGCAGGGTGGGGGCGAGGACTCCGAACAGCTGGTCGATCGCCCGCGGACTGCCCGGGAAGTTGACGATCAGCGTGCGGCCGGCGACGCCGGACACGCCGCGGGTCAGGATGCCCAGCGGCGTGTGCTTGGCGCCCTCCACGCGCATCGCCTCGGCGAACCCGGGCGCGTCGCGCTCGATCACCGCCCGCGTGGCCTCGGGGGTGACGTCGTCGGGGGTCAGCCCGGTGCCGCCGGTGGTCAGGACGAAGGCCACGCCGGCCTCCACGTGCACGCGCAGGCGCGCCTCGATCTGCGCCGCGTCGTCGGGCACGACCTCCTGCGCCACCACCTCGGCCCCCGCCTCGCGCGCCAGCTCGGCCAGTCGCGGCCCGGACACGTCCTCGCCCTCCCCGCGGGCCAGCGAGGAGGAGATCGTGATGACCGCCGTCTGCACGGCGCCAGCCTACGCGGGGCGGCTCACGCCGGGCGGCGCCAGTCCTCCTTGCCGCCGGTCTTCTCGAGCAGGCAGACCTCCTCCACGACGACCCCGCGCTCGAGGCCCTTGACCATGTCGTAGACGGTCAGCGCGGCCACGGACGCGGCGGTCATCGCCTCCATCTCCACCCCGGTCTGCGCCGTGGTGGCGGCGGAGGCGACGATCGTCACGGCGCCGTCGGCCACGGCCACGTCGGCCTCCACGTCGACGTGGGACAGGGGCAGGGGATGGCACAGCGGGATCAGCTCGGCCGTGCGCTTGGCGGCCTGGATCCCCGCGATCCGCGCGGTGGCCAGGACGTCGCCCTTGGGCGTCCCGCGGTCGACGATCGCCTCCGCGGTGGCCGGCGACATCCGCAGCACGGCGCGGGCCACGGCCCGGCGCGCGGTGACCGCCTTGGTCCCGACGTCGACCATCCGCGCCTTGCCCTCCGCGTCGAGGTGGGTCAGCCGCTCGCTCACGCGCCGAGCCTAGCGCCGGCGGATCGCAACCACACGCCGCGCGCGCGACGCCGCGGTGCGCGCGCCGAACCGGTTGCGCGCGACCACGCGGCAGCCCACGCGCCGGCCGGCGTCGTGGGCGCGCAGGCGGTAGCGCGTCCCGGCGGCGCGGTCGATCAGGCGTCCGTCGCGCAGCCAGCGCACGGCGAAGCTGACGGGGAGCGCGCTCGTCCACGTTCCCCGCGTGCACCTGAGCCGCCGGCCGAAGCGCGCGGTCCCGAGGACCCGGGGGCGCACGCGGTTGACGGGCGCCGACGGGTTCGCGGAGTCCAGGAGCGGCGCCTCGACGTTGCCGGCCACGTCGGTGGCGTAGACCAGCAGCGACGTCGGCCCCGGTCGCGTCAGCGAAAGCACCCCGGCGGCGCCGGTGAAGGCGGTGCGCTCGGCGCTGGGGCCGCCGCGCACGACGTCGATCCTCGCCACGCCGGACAGCGAGTCGACGGCGGCCACGGCCACCGTCCCGTCGGGCGAGACGCGGACGGTGGTCTGCGGCGGCTCGCGGTCGATGCTCACGCTGGTGCTGCGCCGGGTCTCGACGTTCCCGGCGCCGTCGGTGGCCGAGAACCCCAGGGTGGTCGTCCCCGAGGTCTGGACGAGCACGTCGCCGGAGGCGCCGGCGATGGTGCCGGCGCCCGTCTCGGCCCCGGCTCGGTCGAAGTCGATGCGGGTCACGCCCAGCCCGCCCACCGGGTCGACCGCGGACAGCGAGACGATCACGTCGCCGCGGTTCCATCCGGCGGCGTTGGGGGCGGGCCGCAGGGTGGCCGAGGTCGTGGGCGCCTGCGTGTCGAGCGCCGGTCCCCAGGCCGGGGAGTTGTCGCCCACGGCCGACCCGGGCAGCGGCGTCTTGGCGCCGCCGCCGGCGGGAAGCGTCCGGATCCCCGCCGCCGTGTCGAAGGCGACCAGCGTGCCGTCGGGAGCCGGGGTCGGGTCGTCGTCGCCCCCGGTGCTGCCGGTCAGGGCCGCGCGCGCGCCGCCGCCGGGCCAGGCCAGCTTGGCGATCCCGACCCCAGTGTCGAAGTACACGACGCTCCCGTCGGGCGCCACCCGCGGATGGTCGTCGCCGGGGGCGGTGTCGGTCAGCACCGTCCGCACGCCGTCGGCCAGGCCGATCCGAACGATCCCGGCACCCGCGTCGGCGACCACGAACTGGCCGGTCGGGTCGAAATCCGGGTCGCTGTCGCCGACCAGCGACCCGCCGACGTGCCTGGCCGCGCCGCCGGTCACCGGCACCGTGCACAGGCCGGCGTTGCACCGGAACGCGAGCGACAGGCCGTCCGGGGCGAAGGCCGGGTTGAGGTTGGTGCCCGCGGAGGTCAGCTGACGGCGGTTGGCTCCGGACGGCCAGTCGGCCACCCAGATCTGGTTGCCGGTCTCGAAGGCCACCGCGTTCGACAGCGGCGAGAGCTCGGGATCGTCGTCCGCGGCCGACGAGCCGGGGAGCTCCGTCGCGCTGCCGGCGTCGATCGCGACGAGGGCAGCCGGCCGCTCGGCGGCGAGCGGGCCGTTGGGCCGCGTCGGCACCACGGCCGGGGCCGGCGTGGCGGCGGAGACCGTCCAGGCCAGGGCGAGGGCAAGAGCTACCGCGCCGCGTCCGTGCATCGCGTCCGACTGTAGCCGGTCTAGGCGGGCGCGTGGGAAGCCTGGGCGGCGGCCACCAGGTCGCGCACGGCGCGCTCGTCGCCGGCGCGCAGCAGGTCGACGGGGTCGGGGTCGCCGTTGACGATCCCCTCGAAGAACGCCTTGCGGTCCTGGTAGGTGGGCAGCGTCCCCTTGGCCCACCCGCGCGCCTCGTTGAGGATCACCGCGAGCCGCGCGTAGGGCTCGCCGTACTCCTCGGCGATCTGGCGCTTGATCCGCTTGGCCAGGGCGGGCGAGGCGCCGGCCGTGGAGATCGCGATGGCCAGCGGCCCGGTGCGCACGATCGCCGGCAGGATGAAGTTGCACAGCGGCGGGACGTCGACCACGTTGACCAGCATGGCCCGGCGCTCCGCGTCCTCGTAGACGCGGATGTTGACGTCGGTGTCGTTCGTGGCGGCGATCGCGATGAACGTGGCCTCGAGGTCCTCGGGACCGGCGTACTCGCGGCGCTCCCAGCGGATGGAGCCCTCGGCGGCCAGCTCGCGCAGCGCGGGCACGGCGTCGGGCGCCACCAGCACCACGTCGCCGTCGCAGCCCAGCAGGCCCTCGACCTTCTCCAGCCCGACGTCCCCGCCGCCCACGACCACGCAGCGCCGCCCGGTCAGCCGCAGGCAGGCGATGTAGAACGGGGTGTCGAGCATCCCCTGGACGCAGGACTGGTCGCAGATGCCCCTGCGCAGCTGGCAGACGCACTCCTTGCCGGCGTAGGCCTGGGCGGGCATGCCTACAGGGTAGACGGGGACTACCGGCGCCCGAACGACCGCAACGTGCGGCCCGCCAGCTTGAGCAGCGGCCCGGCGCCCTCGCGCAGGGCGGCCTGGCGGTCGGCGTCGCGCGCCGAGTACAGGAGCTTGGCCGTCGCGCGGATGCCGCGGGCCAGCGTCTCGTCGTAGGGGTGCCACCAGAAGTTGCGCACCCAGCCCGGCTCGGTGGCGATCAGCTTGACGTTGACGCACTCGTAGAACCCGAACTTCGAGTGGGCGCGGCCCAGCCCCGAGTCCTTCACCCCGCCCCATGCGCACTGGCACGCGCCGTGGGAGTACATGTGGTCGTTGATCCACACCATCCCGGACTCGATCTCGCGCGCCATGCGCTCGGCGCGCGGGCGGTCGCGCGTCCAGATCGAGGCGCCCAGGCCGAACTCGGAGTCGTTGGCCAGCGCGACCGCCTCGTCCTCGGACTCCACGACCATCACCGGCAGGACGGGGCCGAAGATCTCCTCGCGCATGATCCGCATGTCGTGGGTCACGCCGGTCAGGACGGCCGGGGCGTAGAAGTCGCCGTCCAGGCCGGGCACCTCGACCGGGCCGCCGCACTCCAGCGTCGCGCCGTTCTCCACCGCGTCGTCGACCAGCTCGCGCACGGTCTCGAACTGATCGCGCGAGACCATCGGGCCGACCTGGGTGTCGTAGCTCAGTGGGTCGCCGACCGTGAGGCGCTTCGCGCCGGCGACGACCCCGGCCAGGAAGCGGTCGGCCACCTCGCGCATGACGTACACGCGCTCGATCCCCGAGCACGTCTGTCCCGCGTTGGCGAACCCGCCCCACAGCGCGCCCGACACCGCGTTGGGGACGTGGGCGTCGGCCAGGACGAGCATCGGGTCCTTGCCGCCCAGCTCCAGGACCGAGCCCTTCATCGCCCGCGCGCACGTCTCGCCGACACCGCGTCCCACCTCGACCGAGCCCGTGAAGAAGACCTTGGCCACGCTGGACTCGACGAGCGCCTGCCCGACCGCCCCGCCGCCGTGCACCGTGCGCACGATCCCCTCGGGCAGACCCGCACGCTCGAACACCTGCCGGATGCGCTCGCCGATCAGGCAGGTCAGCGACGCCGGCTTGAGCACGACGCCGTTGCCCGCCATCAGCGCCATCGCCACCTCGCCGAGCGGGATCGTCCACGGGTAGTTCCAGGGTGCGATCACCCCGACCACGCCCAGCGGCTCGTAGGCGAACCGCCCGCGCTTGGTCTTGAAGTACGGCTGGGGGAACGGGACCTTCTCGTCGCCCAGGACCTCCGGGCCGGCGTCGGCGACCCAGTGCAGCGCGTCGATCGTGGGGACGATCTCCATCAGGTAGGCCTCGGTGCGCGGCTTGCCCTGCTCGCGCGCGATCAGGTCGCGGATGTCGTCGATCTCGTCCAGGATCACCTGCGCCGCGCGGCGCAGGTGGCGCCCCCGCTCAACCAGCGGCAGCTGGGCCCAGAACGGCTGGACCTGCGCCACCTCGTCCACGATCCCCTGCACGCCCTCCGGCGCCACCGTGGGCACGGCGCCCAGCAGCTCCCCGGTGGCGGGGCTGAACGACTCCAGCGTCTGGCGGGGCGCGGCGACGGCCATGGACGAAACCTAGCGCGCCTCTACGCCGTGGCCGGACTCTTCGGGAAGAGGTAGTTCGTGATGACCAGGACCACGCTGACGACCTGGACCACGGTTGCCGTGAGCCAGGCGCTGATGGCGGCGGGGGAGACGTCCCATCCGTTCGTGTCTCCGTACCAGGCGAAGATCGCGTTCGCGACCAGGATCTGAAGCAGCATCACCAGGAGGGCGCCGATCGCGACCCGTCCGCGTAGCTTGCGGTTCCGTCGTGCGGTCTCGAGCTCGTCGTCCATCCGCCGCACGTCGACGCGACTCTTCTCGAGCGCCAAGCGCTTCGATTCCCGTTCGATCTCCGCGTCGGACGGTGTCGGCTCGCGGTCGCGCGCGTTCAAAGTAGGCCCAGGTTCTTGAGGCGGAACGTCATCGCATCCGCCGATACGCCGAACTCGAACGCCAGCGCCGTCGCGACGACGGATCCCTGCGCTCGCCGTCTCACCGTCTCAGCGGGCATGAGGAGCGCGGCCGCGAACTGGTTCGCGTAGATCTCGTCGGCGTTCTTGCCCTGCGTCGACAGCGTGTCGCGCCGGTCCACGTACTCCCACGGGCCTTCGTCGCCCGTCTGCGTGCGCTTTGTGTAATGCCCGAGCTCGTGGGCGCACGTGAAGCGCTGGCGATTCCGGCTGTCGCCCGCGTTGAGCAGGATCTCCGGATCGTCGTAGCCAGCGCGTTTGACGAGCATCCCCGAGACGTCCGCCGCGAGGGAGCGGTCGGTGTAGACCTGCAACCCAAGCTCCCGGGCGATGTGGAACGGGTCGACAGGCAGCTTGACGTCGTCGAGTTCGGGACCGGCAATCCACACGCGTTCGAGGATCTGCTGGGCATCGCGATCGGCGCTCAACATCAGTTGACTGAAAGATAGGTCATCGGTGACGGGCGGGCCCACGAGGGGACCCTCTCGGCCGGACAGCCGTCGAACAACCTCGAACGGTTACGACTCCGCTCCCGTGCCCCGGGCCCGGCGGATCTCCTCCAGGCGCTCGCGCAGGGCGGACTCGGCGTCGTCGGGGGAGTAGAAGCGCTCCGATTCCAGGCCCGGGGGCATCACCTCCTGGGCGTTGACGTGGCCGGGGTGGCGGTGGGGGTTGTCGTAGCCCTTGCCGCGGCCCGAGCGCTCGCGGGCGTACGCGTAGCCCGACGAGCGCACGTGGTCGGGCGGCATCTGGGCCCCGTGCTCGCGGATGTGCTCGCGCGCCGCCAGGACCGAGCGCTTGGCCGCGTCGGACTTCGGCGCCAGGGACAGGTAGATCGCCGCCTGGGCCAGCGCGAATTGGCACTCGGGCAACCCGACGTGCTCGACCGCGTGCGCGGCCGCCACCGCGACCTCCAGCGCGCGCGGGTCCGCGTTGCCCACGTCCTCGGAGGCCAGCACCACCATCCGGCGCACGATGAAGCGCGGGTCCTCCCCGCCCTCCAGCATCACGGCCAGGTAGTAGAGGGAGGCGTCGGGATCGCTGGCGCGCGTGGCCTTGATCCAGGCCGAGATCGTGTCGTAGTGCTGGTCGGCCTTGCGGTCGTAGCGCAGCGCCTTGCGCTGCAGGGCGTCCTCGGCGTGCTCCAGCGTCAGCGACTCGCCGCCCGCCGTCTCGCACGCCAGCTCCAGCGCGCCCAGCGCGGCGCGGGCGTCGCCGCCGGCGCGCGCGGCGAGGAAGTCCAGGACCTCGTCGGGCACCGGCGCGCCGCCGCACTCCCCGCGCTCCAGGGCGCGGCGCAGCAGCGTCAGCAGCGCCGCGTCGTCCAGCGCGTGCAGCTCGTACACGGACACGCGCGAGAGCAGGGCGGCGTTGACCTCGAAGTACGGGTTCTCGGTCGTGGCCCCGATCAGCGTGATCAGGCCCTCTTCGACCGCCGGCAGCAGCGCGTCCTGCTGCGCCTTGTTCCAACGGTGAATCTCGTCGACGATCAGCGCCAATCCGCTACCGCGGCGACGCTCCTGCTCGGCACGCGCCAGGACTTTGCGCAGATCGCCGACGCCACTT
>DATLOP010000260.1:0-9124 GCA_035536255.1 Solirubrobacteraceae bacterium | reverse complement strand
GAGTACCTGTGGGGACAGGTGCAACGCATCTCTCCCGAGGCGCCGGTCCCGGTGGTCGAGGTGCGCCGGCGCACGCACGTGCCCGGAGGGGCCGCGAACGCCGCCGCCGGGGTGGCGGCCCTCGACGGCCGCGCCCTCCTCGGCGGGGTGGTGGGCGACGACGCGGCGGCGGCGGCGCTGCGCGAGAGCCTGGCCGCCCTCGGCGTGCAGCCCGACGGCCTGGTGGTCGACCCGGACCGCCCGACGACGGTCAAGACCCGCGTCGTGGCGCACGCCCAGCAGGTCGTCCGCACGGACTCCGAGACGCGCGACGACGTCTCGGCGCGGGTGGAGGAGCAGCTCGTCGAATGGGTGCGCGGCGCCGTGGCCGGCGCCGACGCGGTGATCGTGTCCGACTATCGCAAGGGCGTCGTCTCGCAGACGCTCGCGGCCGCCGCGATCGCGGCGGCGAGCGCGGCCGGCAAGCCGGTCGTGGTGGACTCGAAGGGCCTCGAGTACGCGAAGTACCGGGGGGCCACGGTGATCACCCCGAACGTCCACGACGCGGGGCTCGCCGCGAACGTCCACGTCGAGACCGACGACGACCTGCGCCGGGCCGCGGACCGGCTCACCGAGCTGTGCGGCGGGGCGGCGCTCCTCATCACCCGGGGCGCGGCCGGCATGACCCTGTTCGGCGCCGGGGAGCCGGTGCACGTCCCCACGCAGGCGCAGGAGGTGTTCGACGTGACCGGCGCCGGCGACACCGTGGTCGCCGTGCTGGCGGTCGCCCTCGGGCGCGGCCGCCCGCTTCCGGAGGCGGTCCGGCTGGCCAACGCGGCGGCCGGAGTCGTCGTCGGGAAGGTCGGCACCTCGACCGTCACCCTCGACGAGCTCGAGCGGGCGGTCGCCTAGCCCCGCCCGCGGTCGAGGTAGCCCCGCAGCCACGCCCGCTGCGCCGCCGCGCGCTCGCGGTCCCCGCGGACGCGGTGGAACGCCGCGCGAGCCGCCATGCCGGCCGCCATGAAGCCGAGCGTGAGGCGGGCGCGCACGGGCCCGAGGTGGTCGCGCACCATGGCCGCCTCCGCCCGCGCGACCCGCTCCGCGCGCTGGGGATCGTCCCAGCGGCCCTGCGCCGAGGCGCCGCCCAGGTGCACGAACTCGGCCTCGGCCACGAACCGCGCGCGCCAGCCGGCGCCGGCGGCGCGCCGGAACAGGTCGTGGTCCTCGGCGTACATGAACGACCGCTCGTGGAAGCCGCCGACGTCCTCCCACGCCCGGCCGCGGACGAGCATCACCGCCCCGACAGCCGACTGGATCCGCCGCGACTCCGAGTGGTCCCAGTGGGTCCCGAGCGCGGGCTGCCAACGGTTGGGGACGAGCCGGGACAGGCCGGAGGCCCGGACGAGCTCGGGGAGCGGCGTCGACGCCGGCATGACGCTCGGCTGGAGCGTCAGGTCCGGGTTGAGCAGCCGCGGCACCGCGATTCCCACGGCCGGGTCGTCGAGGGCGCCCAGCAGGCGCTCGACGCTGCCCGGGCCGTGGGCGAAGGCGTCGCTGTTGACGAACAGGTAGGCGTCACCGGGCAGAGCGCGCGCGGCGGCGTTGTTGGCGCGCGCGAACCCCAGGTTCTCGTCCAGGGCCAGCAGGACGCAGTCGGGGAGCTCGCGGCGCAACCGCTCGACGCTGCCGTCGCCGGAGGCGTTGTCCACGACCACGATCCGGCGCGCCGCGACGCCGGTGTCGATCAGGGCGCGCACCGCCCGGACCGCGTGGCCCGGCGTGCGCCAGTTCAGGACGACGGCCGTCAGGCCCTCGGCGTCCATCGTCCCGCGTCCCCGGCCGCCGCCGCCCCGACCGCGGCCCGGTACGCCGCCTCGTGCTGGTCGAGCCAGCGCTCCAGGTCGCTGCCCTCGGGCGGGCGGGGAATCGTCGCCAGGACGCGCTGCCACTCGCCGGGAGCGATCAGGCGCCGGGCCGCGTCCACCAGCGCCGGCGGCGACTCGTCGAACACCACGATCCCGCCCCGGCGGGCGGCGTCGGCCAGGCCGCCCCGGCGCGTCGCCAGCACCGGTCGGGCGGCGGAGAGCCACTCCCCGACCACCAGCGGGCCGGGCTCGTCCCACAGCGAGGGGACCACGCCGGCGTCGCACTCCTCGACGAACGCGCGCAGCTCGGCTCCCTCCAGCCGGCCCACGTACTCCACGTCGCGCGCCGACTCCACGGCCGCGCGCAGCGGGCCGTCGCCGGCGATCCGCACGGCCAGCCCCGCCCGCGTCAGCGCGGGCGCGGCGGCGAGGAGGAGCTCCACGCCCTTGATCGCGGTCAGCGCGCCGAGGTATCCGAGGGTGATCGGCGGGGTACGGGGCGGGCGCACGGGCGCCGAGCCCGGAATGACGAGCGGCGGCGGGATCACGCGCTGGTCCGCGGCGGGAAACCGGCCCTGGTGGACGCGCAGCATGTGGCCGGAGACGCCGATGAGCACGTCCACCCCGTCCCCCCAGCGCATGAGCCGGCGCGTGCGCGCCCCGCACAGGAGCGGGTGCGGCGCGCACGGCTCGCCGTCCCGCCGGACGAGCGTGGTTCGCGGGCACAGCAGGTGGTAGTCGTGCAGCGAGTGGACGACCGGGACCCCCAGGCGCTTCGCCACCCCCCAGACCCCGGTGCCGATCCCCGGCAGGTTGTTCGTGTGGAGGACGTCCGGGCGCGCCTCGCGCACGATCTCCTCCACCCGCGGCCACCGCGCGGACACGACGTCGGCGAGGTGGTTGCGCAGCCGCCGGCCCCGGTCCTCGCGCCAGTCGACGTCGTGCAGGACGTAGGTCTTGGACCGGGGCTCGCCGGGCTGCGGGAACGCGCTCAGCACCTCGAGGTCGTGGCCGCGAGGACTCAGCCCGTCGGCCAGGTTGCTCACGTAGCGCTCGGCCCCTCCGTAGGTCGGGTCCGCGCCGTGAGCGCTCACGAGCAGCACGCGCATCAGGCCGGCGCCTGGCTCACGTCGAGGAAGAACCGGCACACCCCGCGGGCCGTGGCTTCCCAGGAGTAGCGGCGGGCCGTCGCCGTCCCGCGGCGGCGCAGATCGCCCCCAAGCTCGGCGTCGGACACCACGCGGCGCATCGCGTCCGACCATGCCGGCTGGTCGTCGAGCGGCAGCAGGAGCGCCCCGTCGCCCGACACCTCGCGCAGCGCCGGGATGTCGCTGGCCAGGACCGGGCAGCCGCGGGCCATCGCCTCCAGGGCGGTGAAGCCGAAGCCCTCGTAGCGCGACGGCAGCAGGAGGCCCGAGGCGCCCCGGTAGAGCCGGTCCACCTCCGCGTCGGAGGCGTCTCCGCGGATCTCGATCCGATCGCGGGCGGGCGAGGACTCGACCGCCTGGCGCACCTCCTCGAAGCGGGCGCCCCGCCGCCCGACCAGCAGGAGGCGCGCGTCAACCCCCGCGGCGCCGAAGGCGCGGACCAGGAACGGAAGGTTCTTGTGGACCGCGAGGTTGCCGACGTAGAGCATGTAGGGGGCCCCGTTGGGCGACGGCGCAACGGCGGACGGCGGCGGATCGGCGGTCTCGTCCCCGATCAGGCCGGGCCCGGAGTGGATGACCCGGATCCGCGCCGGATCCGCGCCGAACCGCTCGACCGCCTCGTCGCGAGCGAACGCGGACACCGCGACGGTCGCCGTCGCGCGCCGGATGCTCCACGGCTGCAGCAGCGACTTGTGCGGCAACCGCGAGCTCGCGAACCCGTGGCGGAGCGCCGCGTCGTGAACGGTCGCGGTGAACGACCGGCGCGGCGCGAGGACGGGGCCCGTGAGGTCGAAGAAGTGGAGCAGGTCGGCGTCGGCGCGGCGCGCGTGGACCTGCTCGGCGACGATCCGCCGCCAGCCGGCGCTGGCCGTGGCGAGCGGTCCGCGCACGACGTCGACTCCGATCCGGTGCGCCGCGGCCTCGTGCGCGCCGCGCTCGGTCGTCAGGAGCCGCAGCGACAGCTCCGGGAAGTCGGGGGCGACGCGATCGAGCGCGTTGGTGAGCGCGGAGGCATAGCGCGGGATCCCCGAGTGGCCGCCGGCGATGAGCCCGACGAGGCAGACGCGGAGCACCGCTACCCGGCGGCCGCGGCCACGGTCGCGCGCCCATCCGGGGACTCGGACTCCGCGCGCACGGCGGCGAGCGCTATGCCGACCAGGAACAGGCCGAGGAACGCGGTCGGAAAGCCGGTGAACGACGCGCGCGTCAACGCGTCGAGCATCAGCACGATCAGCAGGCCCAGGGTCGCCCAGCCCACGTTGGAGCCCAGCCTCGCCGCCCGCTCGGCGAGTACGAGCAGGCGTGCGAACAGCAGCAGCAGGACCGCCAAGCCGACCAGGCCGACGTCCGCGATCACCGCCAGATAGCCGGAGTCGACCGCCAGCGTCTGCGTGCGCTCGCCCCCGCGGGCCCGGCCGAACCGGTACTGCGACCGCTCGGCCGCCGTGCCCACCTCCCCGACCCCGCGCCCGAGCAGCCACGACCGCGGCTCGTCGCCCAGCGCCGCCTCCCACGCGGAGACGCGCCCGTTGAGGATCACGTTCGCCGATCCGCCGCCGGCCCCGGCCACCGAGTAGGTCTGCGACCTCGTCCCGCTGGCGCCGGAGAGGATCGCGCCGCCGGCGATGATCGTCGCGGTCACGACCAGCACGCCGGAGGGCGTATAGCCCCAGCGCCCCAGCTGCAGCCCCACGAAGGCCACCAGGATCAGCGCTGCCGTGCGCACGAACGACAGCCCGAGTCCCATGAGCATGAGGAGGCCGGCGGTCCAGGCCAGCGTCCCGCGGCGCAGCCAGAAGACCACGGCGGCGATGCCGAACAGCAGGAACGCGGCATAGGCGAACGGGTCGTCGAACGTGCCGAAGCTCCGGAGTCGCCCGTCGATGGTCCGGACCTGCTGGGAGAACTCGTAGCCCCACCCGACCAGGGTCCACTCGCCGACCGCCTGCTGGAGCATGCCGTACGCCGCCACGACGCAGCCCGTCGCGACGAGCGCGCCGAGGGCGTAGCGCAGCGTCCGCCGCGGATCGGGGAGGGTGAGGCCCACCACCAGCAGGAGCAGCGGCTCGGCGATCAGGCGCACGCCCTGCGCCCAGGCCAGGTTGTACGTCCCGCCGGCGTTGATCACGTACAGGGCGAGCAGGATCCCCACCAGCAGCAGGATCCGCTCGTCCGGGCGCCGGCGCTCGAACGCGAACAGGATCGTCGCCGCCGCGACCGCCGCCGCCACCACGACCTCCTTGAGCGATCCGATCTCGGGCCCGACGAACACCTTGAGGGTCGGGAGGAACCCGAACAGGACGACCACTCCCGCGACCGTCAGATGCGGGTAGGAGACGAACCCGATCGTGGCGCCGACGAAGACCACGGCGAGGATGAGCGCCCCCAAGCTGATCTGGGCGCCCACCCAGACCGATCCGAAGGCCGCGACGACCGTCAGCGCGGCGCCGAGGGCGAAGACGGCCGGGCTCCCGCCGGCCAACCCGGGCCGCAGGACGCGCACGTGTCAGCCGGCTCCGTAGTACGACTTCCGGGCCGCGTTCGGCGCGTCGGTGATCACCGCACCCGCGACCTCGCCGCCCCACGTGCGGACCTTGCGTCCCAGCGTGCGGAGGTTGCCGTGCGAGACCCGGCCCTGGCGCACCACGACGACGACGGAGTCGATGCGCCGGGACAGCTCCGCCATCTCGACGGTGAGGAGCGCCGGTGGCGTATCGAGGATGACCACGTCGGACCGCGCCTGCAGCGCGCGCAGCATCGACCCGAGCCAGGCGGCGTGCGCGGCCGGCTCGGGAGCGCCGGCGATGCCGGCCGGGAGCACCCGCAACGAGCCGGCCCCAGCCGGACCGTCGAAACCGTCCGCTGCGTCCCCGCGCTGCGGTGCGCTGCCGTTCAGCGACGCCACCGGCACCGGGCCGTCCAGCGACACGTTCCACAGCGTCTGCTCGAGCGTGGCCGTGCCGGCGCGCACTTCCAGCGCCCCGGGCACGTCGGGGGGGATGCCGAAGGCCTGGGCCAGCATCGGCTTGCGAAAGTCGAAGTCCGCCAGCAGGACGTCTTTCCCCCGCCGGGCGACCGCCACGGCGAGGTTGGCCGCCGTCGTCGTCTTGCCCTCCCCGTCCACGGCACTGGTGACGGCGAGCATGAGCGCGCGGTCGTCGGGGCGCACGAGCTGCGCCGCGAGCAGCGCGTAGGCGTCGCCGAACATCGGTTCGTAGCGGCCGTGGGCGACGATCTTCGCCCGCCGGGGCAACCGCCCGATGCTGGCCAGCACGGGCGCGGCCAGCAGGTCCTCGACGTCGGCCTCCGAACGGACGGCGGTGTCGATCGCCTCGCGCAGCGCGACGACGAGCAGGGCGATCACGAGGCCGATGGAGAAGCCGAGGATGGTGTCCTTGATGAGTGCGGGGCTCGTCTTCGCCGCCGTCCCGGCGCGCTGCACGAGCTGCGCGTCGCCGGAGTTCAGGTTCTGCAGGACGCTGAGCTTGTCGAGCTGCTCCTGCAGCCCGCGGCGCTGGCCGCTGTCGGGCGGAAGGCTTTCCAGCTGGGAGCGGATCTGTCTGATCGTGCTCCTGATCTGGGCGCTGAACAGCTGACCCCGGTAGACGATGTAGGCGCTCGCCACCGCGTTGACGATCCCCACCGCGCGCCGCGGCTCCGAGCCGTGGGCGGTGAACGAGAGCAGGTCGCTGTTGGGCTCGGCGGCGACCGCGGTGGCGCCCCGCAGCTCGCCCGCCCGCCCGAACCTGCGGCCCGTCTCGCGGGCGGCGATGGCGTAGACCCGGGGCGAGTCCGCGATGCCGAGCGCCGTCTGCTGGACGCGGTCGGGATCGACGAACGCCGGCTCGGTCCCGGTGATCACCTGCGACAGCGGCGTGGTCGAGATGAGCACGCGCGCGCTGGCCTCGTACTTCGGGCCGGCGAGGTGCGTGAACACGTTCACCGCGACGACGCCGAGCACCAGCAGGCCGACGATCACCGGAAGCGAGCGGCGGACGGCCGCCTTCAGGGCTTCGGCTCCTCCGGAGGTCATGAGGTCATCGGGATCGGATCGCGCTGAGGAGGGCTCCGGGCATGCGTGGCTGCCCGCGTCGAGCGTGTGGCTTCCTATCGACGCACCCAGTCTAGAGCGTTAGCTCCGCCTCCCCGGGAGGCTGCAGGACGCCTTGCGGCCGTCCGGGTCGGTAATGTGCAGAAAGCTGCGCAATGCCCACGGGACAGGGGTTGGTCGGACGCGAAGTGGGCATTGTCGTATCGGGCCACCGAGGCAGGAGAGGCGAGCACCGAATGAGCTGGCAGATGATTCTCGTAGGGAGCTGGGCGCTGATCGCGTGGCTGGGGCTGATGCTGGGCGTGACCGCACGAAGGTGCGAGGATGCGATGTCCGGCGCCGGACGCGCCGAGTTCCATCGCCACCCGAGCCCCAACTGACGCACACCCTGCATCGACGCCTCCCGGCGCGCCTTGACCGTCCGCCGCGCATGCTTGCGCTCGCGGCCGTCTGCGTGACCGCGCTCGCCTGCGCGGGTGCCCCGGCCGCGACGGCCGGGACGACGCCGGGGCCGCGGTCCGCCGCGAGCGCGGCCGCGACCGCGGCGGCGGCCTCCCCGGCGACGGTGCGTGGCCGTGTGCTCGCCCGCTGCCTGCGGCGGGCCCGCACGGTCAGGGGCCCCCGCGGCCGGGCCCGCGCGCGCCGGGCCTGCCTGCGCCGCTACCGGCGCAGCGTCGCGCTGGCGCGCCGGCTGTTCGGCGTGTCGGTGGGCGGCGGGTTCCAGAACCAGGACCCGGTGACCCTGGCCCGTGACCTCGACGCGATGCGGGCCATGGGCGCGCGCTGGCTGCGGCTCGACATCAACTGGGCGCAGATCCAGGATCGCGGCCCCGACGTCTACGACTGGACCATCATCGACCGCGTCGTGCAGGGCGCGACCGCCCGCGGAATGAGGGTCCTGGGCACGCTGAACTACACGCCGACCTGGGCGCGCCCGCCGGGCACCGCGCCGGGCCACCCTCCGCCTCCGGGCCCGTTCGCGCAGTTCGCGGCGACCGCCGTGCGCCACTACGCCGCCCTCGGCGTCCACGCCTACGAGGTGTGGAACGAGCCGAACCTCGCCCCGTACTGGACGCCCCGGGCCAACCCCGCCGCCTACGCCGAGGTGCTCAAGGCGGCGTACCCGGCGATCAAGGCGGCGGACCCCAGCGCCACCGTGGTCAGCGGTGGGATGGCGCCGGCGGGCACGGCCGGCAACGACCTCTCGCCCGTCGACTTCCTGGCCGGGCTGTACGCGGCCGGGGCCGGGAGGGCCTTCGACGCGGTGGGGCACCATCCCTACACGTGGCCCGCCTACCCGGGCGATCCCGAGCTCTGGAGCCCGTGGTACCAGATGTACGGCACCCGCCCCAACCTCCGGTCGGTGATGGCCGCCAACGGCGATCGCGCCAAGCGGATCTGGGCGACCGAGTACGGCGCGCCGACCAACGGGGTCGACGGCTCGCGCGTCACCGAGCCCGAGCAGGCGGCGATGCTCAGGAAGGCCTACCGGCTGTTCGCGCGCTACGAGTGGGGCGGACCGCTGTTCTGGTACGCGCACCGCGACCTCGGCGCGCCCGGCAGCCCGTCGCGCGAGAGCTTCTTCGGCCTGCTGCGCCACGACTTCTCGCCCAAGGAGTCCTACGCCGCCTTCCGGGCGGCCGCGTCCAGCTAGCTCGCCGGGCCGGGCGCGACCGCTCGGACAAACGTCTAGTTCGGTGCCTGCGGCTGGAGATCGGCCCCCGGTGACCGATCAATACGCCGACAGGAAAGAAATCGAGCGCGTGTTCGAGTCAGGGCGCGCTCCCGAAAAGGCACACCCATCGCGAGGTGGGGTCGCAAAGCCAGGGGTCTCGGAACCCGAGACAGCCCAGCCGCCGAAGGAGGACGTCCATGCTGCTCCACCGACCCGCACGCCGGCTTGCCGCCTCGCTGGCCCTGCTGCTGCTCGTGGCCCTGGCGGCCACGGCGCCCGGTGCCGGCGCCGTCACGGCGACCGCCACCTCGACCACGGCCGCGCCGACCGCGGCCGCCGCGGCGCCCGTGGCGAGCATCGCGACCCGCGCGGCCACGCTTCGTGCGCAGCGCGCGGCGCGCGTCCG
>DATLOP010000259.1:0-6004 GCA_035536255.1 Solirubrobacteraceae bacterium | reverse complement strand
TCTGCTCGATCGAGAACCTCGACCCGATGGGCGTGCACACCGGCGACAGCGTCTGCGTCGCGCCCCAGCAGACGCTGAGCGACCGCCTCTACCAGGAGCTGCGAGACCAGGCGATCCAGGTCATCCGCGCCGTCGGCGTGGAGACCGGCGGCTCCAACGTCCAGTTTGCGGTCAACCCGGCCACCGAGGAGGTGATCGTGATCGAGATGAACCCGCGCGTGTCGCGCTCCAGCGCCCTGGCCTCCAAGGCCACCGGGTTCCCGATCGCCAAGATCGCCGCGCGCCTGGCCGTCGGCTACGCGCTGGAGGAGATCGACAACGACATCACCCGGCGCACCCCGGCCTCGTTCGAGCCGGCCATCGACTACGCCGTCGTCAAGTGGCCGCGCTTCGCCTTCGAGAAGTTCCCCGGGATCGACCCCGTGCTCACCACCCACATGAAGTCGGTGGGCGAGGTCATGGCCATCGGGCGCACCTTCCAGCAGGCGTTCGCCAAGGCCATGCGCTCGCGCGAGCTCGACGCGCCGCCGCGCCTGGAGGGCGTCTCGGACGAGGAGCTGCTCGAGCGCAGCGCCGTCCCCGGCCCCGACCGCTTCGACGTCGTCCTGGAGGCCCTGCGCCGGGGCGCCACGCCGGGCGAGCTGCACGCGCGCACGGGGATCGACCCGTGGTTCCTGGAGGAGCTGGCCGAGCTGGCCGCGGACCCGGGGAAGCCCCCCGCCGCCCACCGGACCTACAAGGCGGTCGACACCTGCGCCGCCGAGTTCGAGGCCGAGACGCCCTACTACTACTCCTCCTGGGAGCGCTCCACGGCCAGCGAGGTGCGCCGCGGCGACCGGCCCAGCGTGGTCATCCTCGGCGCCGGCCCCAACCGGATCGGCCAGGGCATCGAGTTCGACTACTGCTGCGTGCACGCGGCGATGGAGGTGCGCGCCTCGGGCCGCGACGCGGTGATGGTCAACTGCAACCCCGAGACGGTCTCCACCGACTACGACACCTCGGACCGCCTGTACTTCGAGCCGCTGACGCTGGACGACGTGCTCGGCGTGCTCGAGGTCGAGGGCCCCGAGGGCGTGATCGTCACGTTCGGCGGCCAGACGCCGCTCAAGCTGGCCGCCGGGCTGGCCGAGGCGGGCGCGCCGCTGCTGGGCACCAGCGTGGAGTCGATCGACCTGGCCGAGGACCGCGGGCGCTTCGGGCGGCTGCTGGCCGACCTCGGCCTCCAGGCCCCGGCCTACGCCACGGCGCACTCGGTGCAGGAGGCGCTGCACTGCGCCGACGAGGTCGGCTTCCCTCTGCTCGTGCGCCCCAGCTACGTCCTCGGCGGCCGGGCCATGGAGATCGTCTACGACCATGCGGGCCTGGCCGACTACCTGACCCGCCACGCCACCGCCGACCCCCACCGCGAGATCTTCCTCGCCCGCTTCCTGGAGAACGCGATCGAGGTCGACGTCGACGCGCTGTGCGACGGGGAGACGGCGTGGATCGGCGGCGTCATGCAGCACGTCGAGGAGGCGGGGATCCACTCCGGCGACTCGGCCTGCGTCCTGCCCCCGCACTCGCTGGGCGAGGAGCTGCTCCAGGCGATCTCCGACCAGACGCGGGCGATCGCGCTCGGCCTGGGCGTGGTCGGCCTGCTCAACGTGCAGTTCGCCGTCCACGAGGCCCAGCTCTACGTGATCGAGGCCAACCCGCGGGCCTCGCGCACCGTGCCCTTCGTCTCCAAGGCGACGGGGGTCCCGCTGGCCAAGCTGGCCTGCCGGGTCATGCTCGGCGCGAAGCTGGACGAGCTCGGCCTGCCGCCCGAGCACCGCCCGCTGGACCACGTCTCGGTCAAGGAGGCCGTGCTGCCGTTCGACCGCTTCGCCGGGACCGACCCGCTGATGGGGCCCGAGATGCGCTCGACCGGCGAGGTCATGGGCGTCGCGCCGGACTTCCCGGCCGCCTTCGCCAAGGCCCAGGCGGCGGCGGGCGCGGGGCTGCCCGCGACGGGCACGGTGTTCATCACGGTCACCGACACCGACAAGGCGGCCGCCTCGACCGTGGCCGCGCAGTTCCACGATCTCGGCTTCCGCGTCGTGGCCACGGCGGGGACGGCGCAGGCGATCGCACGCATGGGCGTTCCGGTGACCAAGCTCAACAAGCTGGGGGAGGGCTCGCCGCACGTCGTGGACTGGATCCAGAACGGCGACGTCGACCTGGTCATCAACACGCCGGTGGGGACGGGCGCGCGCACCGACGGCTACGAGATCCGCAGCGCCGCCGTGGGCCGGGGGATCCCCTGCATCACCACGCTGTCCGGCGGGATCGCCGCCGTGCGCGCCATCGCCGCGGCGCGCGAGGGCGAGCCCGAGGTGCTCTCGCTCCAGGAGATCCACGCGCGCGTGGACGGCGTCGGCGCGCCGGCATGAACCGCACCCTGGCCCCGTTCGACCGCCGGCTCGGCCAGGTCGAGGCCGTGGACGCGGTCGGCGCCTACCGGCGCCTGCGCTGCACCGACCCGGGCGGCCCGGCCCCCCGACCCGGGCAGTTCTACATGCTGGCGATGGCCGAGCGGTGGGGGGGAGGGGAGGACGAGCGGCCCTACCTCCCGCGCGCCTTCTCCTACCTGCGCTGGGACGCCGGGCGCCTGGAGTTCCTGCTCGAGGACGTCGGGCCCGGCACCCGCCGCCTGGCCGAGGCGCGCCCCGGAGAGGAGATCTGGCTCCTCGGCCCCCTGGGCGCGGGCTTCACGGCGCCGCGCGACGGCCGCGCGCCCCTGCTCGTGGGCGGCGGCATCGGGATCGTGCCCCTCTTGCCCCTCCAGTCCGAGATCCCCGGGCCGGCCCTGCTGGGTTTCCGGGATGCCGCGCACGCGACCGCCGGCGCGCTCATGGAGGACGTGGAACTCTGCACCGACGACGGTTCGGCGGGGCACCACGGCCTCGTCACCGAGCTGCTCGGCGCGCGCCTGGACGGCCACGTCGAGATCTATGCGTGCGGGCCGCCGGCCATGCTGGAGGCGGTGCGGCTGATGACCGGCGAGCGCGGCGTCCCGGCGCAGCTGGCGCTGGAGTCCGGGATGGCGTGCGGTTTCGGGGCGTGCTTCGGCTGCGTCGTGCCGACCGCGGACGGCTACGTGCGCGTGTGCGTCGACGGCCCGGTGCTGGAGGCGGCGCGCCTGGAGGCGGTGCCGGCGCATTGAGGACCGACCTGTGCGGCATCGAGCTCGAGCACCCGGTGATCAACGCCTCGGGGACGTTCGACGCGATCGCGGCCATCCGCGCCTTCGGCGACGAGGTGCTCGAGCGCTTCCCGTTCAGCGCGTTCGTGTCCAAGACGATCACGCTCGCGCCGCGCCAGGGCAACCCGCCGCCGCGGCTGTGGGAGGCCGCGGCCGGGCTCATCAACTCGATCGGCCTGCCCAACAAGGGACTGGACGGCTACCTGGAGCACGACCTGCCGGTGCTGGCCCGGCTCCCCGTCCCGCTGGTCGTCAACGTCATGGGCTTCACGCGCGAGGAGGTGGCGACCCTGGTCGCGGCGGTGGCCGAGCGCGACGAGGTGGCCGGCCTGGAGCTCAACGTGTCCTGCCCCAACGTGGAGAGCGGCCTGATCATGGGCGCCGACCCGCGCGAGACCGCGGCGCTCGTGGAGCGCGTGCGCCCGCTGACCGCCAAGCCGCTGATCGTCAAGCTCACCCCCAACGCCACCGACCCGGCGGCGGTCGCCGAGGCGGCGGAGGGGGCGGGGGCCGACGCGGTCTCGCTGGTCAACACGCTGCGCGGGATGGCCCACCATCCGCGGACCGGCGAGCCGTGGCTGGGCGCCGGCACCGGGGGCGTCTCGGGCCCGGCCGTCCGCGCCATCGCGCTCGCCCAGGTGGCCCAGGTCGCCGAGCGGGTGACGATCCCCGTCGTCGGGATGGGCGGCGTCGAAACCGGCGCCCACGCGGCCGCGCTGCTGCGCGCGGGGGCGGCCGTGGTGGCGGTCGGGACGGAGAGCTTCCGCGACCCGCGAGCCGGCGCCCGGGTGGCCGCGGAGCTCGACGAGCTTCTTCGCAAAGAGCGGGTTTCCGCGGGCGCCTGACCGGCGCTCCTATCAAAAAGTCCTGCAAAGCACGCACTCCGTCCGACCTTGTGGCGGCGGAACACTTGACCTCAGCTTGAGGTGCAAGTGAATTGCGGCTTTTTGCTTGCGGCGCCCCGCTCTGTATGTAGACTCGCCGCTCGATGGCGCCGGTCACGAACTCGCTTGCCAAGACCGCGGCTCCGGAGCGTTCCCTCGTCCAGCGCATGGATGCGCTCAGCAAGGCCAACGAGATTCGCACCCGGCGCGCGCAGCTCAAGCGCGACCTCAAGGGCGGCCGCGCGTCGATCCACAACCTGCTCCTCAAGCCGCCCGAATGGATCGAGACGGCCAAGGTCCTGGACATGCTCCTCGCCGTCCCGAAGTACGGCCGGGTCAAGGCGAACAAGATCCTCACCCAGTGCCGCATCTCGCCGAGCAAGACCATCGGCGGCCTCTCCGAGCGCCAGCGGACCGAACTGGTCCAGATGCTGCGCCGATAGCACGCGTCTTCGTGATCACGGGCCCCTCGGGGGTCGGGAAGGGGACGCTGATCCGCTCGCTGGTCCAGCAGGTGCCCGAGCTGGAGGTGTCGGTGTCGGCGACCACGCGCCCGCCGCGTCCCGGAGAGGCCGACGGCGTCGACTACCACTTCCTGTCGGAGGCCGAGTTCGACGAGCGGCTGGCCGCGGGCGACTTCGTCGAGCACGCCGCCTACTCCGGCCACCGCTACGGGACGCTGCGCAGCGAGCTGGAGTCGCGCGTGCAGGCGGGCGCGCCGGTCGTGCTGGAGATCGAGCTCCAGGGCGCGCGCCAGGTGCGCGAGGCGATGCCCGAGGCGGTGCAGGTGTTCATCGCGCCGCCGTCGCTGGACGCGCTGCGCGCCCGCCTCGTGGGCCGCGGGACCAACTCGCCGCGCGACATGGAGGCGCGGATGCGCACGGCGCGCGAGGAGGTGGCGGCCCAGGACGAGTTCTCGCACGTCGTGGTCAACGACCGGCTGGAGAGCGCGGTCGGCCAGCTGGTGGACGTCGTGCGGGCGTCCCTCTAGGGGCCAGCTACACTCAGACGCATGATCTCTCCCCGCATCGACCAACTCCTCGACGAGGTCGACTCCAACTACGCCAGCGTGATCGTCGCGGCCAAGCGTGCCCGACAGATCAACTCCTACTACCACAACCTCGGGGAGGGGACGTTCGACGAGTTCCCGCCGCCGATGGTGGACACCCGCTCCAAGAACTACCTCACGATCGCACTGGAAGAGGTAGCGGCGGGCAAGCTGAAGTACCACTACCGCTAGCCCGGCATGGCTCGGATCCTGCTCGGTGTCACCGGGGGGATCGCCGCCTACAAGGCGCTCGAATTCGTGCGCCTGGCGACGAAGTCGGGCCACGCCGTGCGCGTGGTCCAGACGCCCGCGAGCGAGCGCTTCGTGGGCCGGGCGTCGTTCGCCGGGCTGACCGGCGCGCCGGTCCTGGTGTCGGAGTTCGAGCGCGACCCGGCCCGGGGCGCGTTCCCCGGACAGGCGCCGCCCGAGCACGACCCGCTCTCGCACCTCGAGCTGGTGCGCAACGCCGACGCCTTCCTGATCGCGCCCGCCTCGGCGAACACGATCGCCAAGCTGGCCGGCGGCCTGGCCGACAACCTCCTGACCAGCGCGGCGCTGGCCGCCGCCTGCCCGGTGCTCGTGGCGCCGGCCATGAACGACCAGATGTGGGCCAACGCGGCGACCCGCGACAACGTCGAGCGCCTGCGCGCGCGCGGCGTGACCGTCCTGGACCCCGGGACGGGCGCGCTGGGGTCCAACGGGGAGTGGGGGACCGGCCGCCTGCGCGAGCCGGCCGAGCTGCTGGCCGCGGTGGAGGCGCTGGTGCCCGCGGGGGCGCCGCGCCCGCTGGACGGGCTGCGCGTGCTCGTCACGGCGGGCGGCACGCGCGAGCCGATCGACTCCGTGCGC
>DATLOP010000258.1:0-2392 GCA_035536255.1 Solirubrobacteraceae bacterium | reverse complement strand
CGTGGTCATCCACCGCGTGCGCGAGCCCGAGCGGCCGCGCGACCTGGGCGAGTTCGTGGCCTGGATCGAGCACATGAACTCGGACATGCTCGCGGCGGGGGTCGAGCTGGGGGACAGGTTCGACTTCGACCTGGTGCACGGACACGACTGGCTCGTGGCGGTGGCCGGCGATCACCTCGCCAACCGCTTCCGCTGCCCCCTGGTGGTCACGATCCACGCCACCGAGTACGGACGCCACCAGGGCTGGGTGGACAAGCACCCGCAGTCCTACATCCACGGCGTCGAGCGCTGGATGGCCAACCGCGCCGAGCGCGTGATCACGTGCTCGCACTACATGCGCGAGCACGTGTCCGACATCTACGACCTCGAGGAGGAGCGCGTCCACGTCATCCCCAACGGGATCGACCCGCTCGACCTGCAGCCGGTGGACGACCTCGAGCGCCTGCGCGCGCGCTTCGCCGCGCCCGGCGAGCGCCTGATCGTGCTGGTCGGGCGCCTGGTCTACGAGAAGGGCTTCCAGCTCGCGCTCGAGGCGCTGCCGGGACTGGTCAAGCGGCTGGGCAACGTGCGCTTCCTCGTGGCCGGCTCGGGGACGCACGAGGCGCAGCTGCGCGCCCAGGCGGCCGAGCTGGGCCTGGAGGACCACGGCACGTTCCTGGGCTGGATCGGCGACGACGTCCTGCACTCGCTCTACCGGATCGCCGACCTGTGCGTGGTCCCGTCGCTCTACGAGCCGTTCGGCCTCGTGGCGCTGGAGGCGATGGCCTCGGGCTGCCCGTGCATCGTGGCCGACACGGGCGGGCTGCGCGAGATCGTGCCCGAGGACGAGCGGGTAGGGCTGCGCTTCAACGGCGGCGACGCCGAGCACCTGGAGGCGATGGTCGAGCGCCTGCTCACCGACGACGCGCTGCGCGAGCGCCTGGTCGCCGAGGCGTCCGAGCACGTCCTGCGCTTCGACTGGGCCGACGTGGCGCGCCAGACGGCCGAGGTCTACGCGCAGCTGGGCCGCGCCCCGGTGTGAAGCGCGCCCTCGCCCTTCTCCTGCTCACCGCCCTGACCCCGGCGGCGGCCCACGGGGCCGCGCCCGATCCCCTGGCCGCGCTCAAGGCCTCGTGCGCCGTCAAGACCAGCGCGGACAAGCCGCCCCGGCGCGCCTCGCGCCACCGCATCTGCACCGCCCCCGTCGCCTCCTTCGACGGCACGAAGCTCGACACCACGCTGACCCTGCCCGAGCGCCCGCGCGGGCGGCTGCCGCTCGTCGTCTTCCTGCACGGCCTCATCACGACCAAGCGCGAGCAGATGTCCGAGACCCGCGCCGGGAACGGCCCCGACCGCGGCGCCGAGGCGTACAAGACCGTGCGCTGGAACAACGTCTGGCTGGCCGACCGCGGATACGCCGTCCTGAACTACACGGCGCGCGGGCACGAGGGCTCGGAGGGCTCGATCGAGCTGGCCTCGCGGCACTTCGAGGTTCGCGACACCCGCCACCTGACGGGGCTGCTGGCCGACGACCCGTCGCTGGCCGTCGACCCCCTGCGCGTGGCGGCCGTCGGCGGCTCCTACGGCGGCGGGCAGGCCTGGCTGCTGCTGACCACGCGCGACGACACGCGCCTGCAGTACGGCGAGTGGCGCAGCCCCCGAGGACGCCTGGTCCGCCTGGCCGCGGTGGTCCCCCAGTACACGTGGACGCACCTGCTCAACGTCGTCGCGCCGAACGGAAGGCACCTGTCGACGGGCGTGGACCCGCATACCGCGTCCACTCCGTTCGGCGTGCCCAAGGCGTCGATCGTCAACGGGTTCGTGGCCACGATCCGCGAGCGGCTGACGCCGCGGCTGGCCTCCTACATCGCGCGGGCGGACGCCGGCGAGCCCTACGACGGCGACCCCACCGTGGAGGAGGCCAAGCGCGCGTTCGAGCGCGACCACTCCCCGTTCAGCCAGGACACGTTCTTCGAGGCGCTGCGCGACCGCCGCCAGCGCCGCGTGCCGATCGTCGCGCTCCAGGGCTGGACCGACCCGATCTTCCCCGCGATCGAGGCCGTGCGGATGTACCGGCGCCTCAAGGCGGCCGATCCGGGCTACCCGATCGCGCTCTACTTCGGGGACTTCGAGCACCTGACCGCGCACGCGAAGGTCCCCGACCTCGTGTACGGACACGGCCTCGCCGCCCGCCTGCTGGACACGCGCCTGCGCGACCGGGTGCTGGGCCCGGCGTTCGACGTGCGCGCCGCGGTCAGCAACTGCGACCCGCGGCGGATGGGGACGATCGTCCGCACGGCGCGCTGGGACGGGCTGGCCCGCGACCGGCTGACCCTCGCCTTCGCCGGCGCGCGCGCCACGGCCTCGCACTTCGCCGACCCGCGCGCGCAGGACTTCGACCCGGTCGTGCACT
>DATLOP010000257.1:0-3484 GCA_035536255.1 Solirubrobacteraceae bacterium | reverse complement strand
CACCGCGCGCTTCTGCGCCGGCTGCGGCGCCGAGCTCGCCGCCGCCGCCCCGCCCCCGCCCCCGGTCGAGCTCGCCGAGCCGGTCGCGGAGACCGCCGCGGAACCGCTGCCCGCCGAGCCGGCCCCGGAGATCGTGGCGGAGCCACCGCCCGCCGAGCCGCTCGCCGAGCCGGTGGCCGAAACCGCTGCCGAGCCCGCTGCCGAGCCGTATCCGGACACCGTGGTCGAGCCGCTCCCGGCCGAGCCGGTGGCGGGAGAGCCCGCTCCGGAGGCGACCGCTCCGGAGGCGGTCGTCCAGGACCCCGTCCCCGAGATCCCCGCTGTCGAGTCGGACGCGGAGATCCGGGCCGAGGAGATCGCACCGGCCGGGGAGGTCGCGCCGCGCGAGCCGGGGTCGGAGAACGGGGCGGATCCGACGGGTGAGGTCGCGGCGGTCGGCCCGCGGCGGGTCGGGGCCGGGCCGCCGCGCCGGCGGCGCGGCTCGAGCCGGTGAGCGCGACCGCGACGCAGAGCCCTCCGACGCCCCGGTGCCCGCAGTGCGGGGCGCGGATGGCGTCCGAGCAGGACTGGTGCCTGGAGTGCGGCAACGCAGTCTCCACCCGCGTGGCTCCCCCGCCCGGATGGGGCATCCCGATCGCCGTGGCGCTGGCCACGCTGGGCCTCCTCGCCGCGATCGTCCTGCTCGCCGCCAACGTCCTGTCCGACGACGCCGACGAGGCCGCGTCCGGCGGCCCGCAGCGCGCCGCGACCCCCACCCGCACCGCGCCCGCACGCCGGCCCGCGCGCACCGCGCCCGCGACCCCGCCGCCCACGCGGACCCAGACGGTCCCCGGCGCCGAGGAGGCCCGGGGCGGCGGCCCGGTCCCGGTCTGGCCGTCCAGCCGCCAGGCGTACACCCTGGTCGCGCTGACGACGGGCGACCGCGCCGGCGCCGAGGCCCGGGCCCGCCAGCTGATCTCCGCCGGCCTGGACGCCGGCGTCCTGCGCACCAACGGCTACGACTTCTTCTCCGACGGCTACTGGGTCACCTGGGTCGGCCGCTACGCCGACCGCCCGGCCGCCGACCGCGCCGTGGCGCGCGTCCGCGCCCGAGCGCCGAGCGCCTACGTGACGCTGATCCGCAAGCGCCAGGGCTAGCCGCCGGCACAAGTGACACTTCGCCGCGCATAGCGCGGTCAAGTGTCGACGAAGCCGCTAGAGCCCCGGCCACCACGTCGCCAACCGGCCCCGCGCCTCCGCGGAGAGCGGGTGCTCCGCGACCGCCGGGATCTCGGGCGCGTCCGCGCGCAACGCGTCCAGCGTCGCCGGCACGCAAGCGGCCAGCACGTCGAGGTCGTAGCCGCCCTCCAGCACCGCCCCCACCGGGACGCCCGTCTCGCGCGCCAGCCCCGCGACCGCGGACGCCATCGCGCCGTACCCCGCGTCGGTGACCGCGCAGTCGGCCAGCGGGTCGTCGGCGTGCGCGTCGTAGCCGGCCGACACCAGGATCAGCCCGGGGTCGTAGGCCCGCGCCAGCGGCGCCACCACGTGGACCACGTGGGAGACGAACACCTCGTCGCCCGAGCCCGGCGGGACGGGCAGGTTGACCGTGTGGCCCTCCCCCTCCCCGGTTCCCGTCTCGGACGCCGCGCCCGTCCCCGGATACAGCGGCCACTGGTGGATCGAGACGAGCAGCACGCCCGGGTCGGCCTCGAAGACCTCCTGCGTCCCGTTGCCGTGGTGGACGTCCCAGTCGAGCACCAGCACGCGCGCCACCCCGTGCGCGTCGCGCGCGCGGCGGGCGGCCACGGCGACGTTGTTGAGCAGGCAGAACCCCATCGCGCGCCCCCGCTCGGCGTGGTGGCCCGGCGGGCGCAGCCCGCAGAACGCCGCGGGGAAGGACCCGTCGAGCAGGAGGTCGGCCATCGCCGCCGCCCCGCCCGCGGCGTGCACCGCCGCCTCCCAGGACCCGGCGCTGACCACGGTGTCCATGTCGACCATCCCGCCCCCGCGCTCGGCCAGCCCGCGGACGTAGTCGAGGTGGGACTCGGGGTGGACGGCGAGCAGCGCCTCGCGCGGCGCGGCGGGGGCCTCGAGCGCCGTCAGCCCGGACGGGTCCAGCGCCGCCTCGATCGCGGTGATCCGCTGGGGGCGCTCGGGGTGGGGCCCGGTGTCGTGGCCCAGCGACGCGGCGTGGCGGAGGTAGGCGAGGTCGCCCATCGGCGTACGGTATCCCCGTCCCCGATCGTGGCTCCCGACGCCCTCATCGAGGCCGACCTCGCCGTGGTCGGCGCCGGCGCCGCCGGCCTGTACTCCGCGCTCAGCGCGGCGCGGGAGGGCGCGCGCGTGGCCCTGGTCTCGGCCACGCCGCTCGCCGAGTCGGCCTCCTACTGGGCCCAGGGCGGGCTGGCCGCGGCCATCGCCTTCGACGACTCCCCCCAGCGCCACCTGGAGGACACGGTCGCGGCGGGTCGCGGCGCGGTCCGGCCCTCGGCCGCCGAGGTCCTGTGCGCCGAGGCGCCGGCGCGCATCCTCGACCTCGAGCACCTGGGCGTGCGCTTCGACGCCGACCGCCGCGGGCGCCTGGCCCTGGGCCTGGAGGGCGGCCACTCGGCGCGCCGGATCGCCCACGCGGGCGGCAGCGCCACCGGCCGGCGCGTCACCCGCCAGCTGTCGGCGCTGGTGGCCGAGGACGACCGCATCGAGGTCCTGGAGCGCCGGCGCGCCGCCGGCCTGTGGACGGCGGACGGGCGCTGCGCGGGCCTGGTGTGCGACGACGGCCGCGTGGTGGCCAGCCGCGCCGTGATCCTGGCCACGGGTGGCGCGGCCGCGCTGTGGGCGCGCACGACCAACCCGACCGGCGCGGTCGGCGCGGGGCTCGTCCTGGCCCACCACGCGGGCGCGGCGCTGGCCGACCTCGAGCTGATGCAGTTCCACCCGACGGCCGTCGTGGCGGACCAGGCGGTCGACGGCTTCCTGGTCACCGAGGCGATCCGCGGCGAGGGCGCCAAGCTGCTGGAGGGGGGCGAGCGCTTCGTGGACGAGCTGGCGCCGCGCGACGAGGTCGCCCGCGCCATCGAGACGCGCCTGCGCGAGTCCGGCGCCCGGGCCGTGGAGCTGGACATGCGCGAGGTCGACCCCGCGCGCTTTCCCAACGTCGTCAACACGCTGCGCCGCGCCGGCTTCGACCCCCGCCGCGACCTGATCCCGGTCGCCCCCGCGGCCCACTACCTGATGGGCGGGATCGCCACCGACCTGCACGCCCGCTCGACGCTGCCCGGGCTGTACGCGGTCGGCGAGTGCGCGTGCACCGGGCTGCACGGCGCCAACCGCCTGGCCTCCAATTCCCTGTCGGAGTGCTTCGTGTTCGGCCGGCGCGCCGTGCTGGCCGGGCTCGACGACCCGCCGGCCGTGCGCGGCGCGCCGCCGGCCCTCGACGCGGTGGCCGCGCCCGACCCGCGCCCGGCGCCCGAGACGCGCGACGCGCTGTGGCGGCTGGCCGGCC
>DATLOP010000256.1:0-2038 GCA_035536255.1 Solirubrobacteraceae bacterium | reverse complement strand
TCCAAGCTCGGGATCATCGAGCGCGTCGTGGCCAGGAAACCGCCTGAGGAGCAGCAGCGCGTGAGTGCCCAGCGCGATCAGAGGAGTAGCCGGCCCAGCAGATCGCCGTGGTCAGAGGAGTAGCCCGTCCTGAGCGAGGTGATCAGTTGGTGCGCCGCTGACCGGCGCCGGATCCTTGCTCCCAGTGACCGAGACCCTCCGCGCCGCGACCAGCGCTCGTCGTGGTCGCGGATCTGGCCACGGCCTGCACCGCGTGGATGAACCGCTCGAGGTCGATGGGCGCCTGGATTGGGGAATCAGGGCCGACCAAAGGCGGCCGGCGCGAGCCCACGATGAGGACCGGCGCCTTTGTGGCGGCGCGCAGCTCGCTGACCGTTACGAAGGAATCGACCGCGAGGTCAAGGTCGACGACGATGACATCCGGCCCCCAGGAGAGAAGCGCGATCCCGTCGGTCACCTCACGCGCCGCCAGGACGGTGTGCCCCTCGCCGCGCAGCGCCTGGCGATAGGTCTCCTGCAGCGCGGCGTCGTCGTCGATGAGGAGCACCCGAAGCGCACACGTCTCCACTCGAGGGACCGTAGGCCCGCTGAACGAGCGTGACGAGGTAGACCTTCGGGTACCGATCGCAGCGCGCGGTCCGCGCGTTCGTCCACGGGACACAGATGCGCGCCGCGCGGCCACCAGGTCCGTGGCTCCGGCCCAGGCGCGGCCGGCTGCGCGGCGGGCGTACCGTCGCGTCTGGGCCCGGCCCTCGCTGGCGCTACTTCCGGCGGGTGACCGCCGCCTGGCGGCCCGCGGGGATGCGGCCCGCGGCGCCACGCCGTGCGCCGTTGGAGCGCGCGCTCGCCTCGGCCCGCGCGGACCCCGAACGCGCGCCCTGCTCCGCCTCGCCGCACACGGTCTCGATGATGAGGCGGGTGGCCACGTACGGATCGACGTTCGCGTTGGGCCGGCGGTTCTCGATATAGCCCTTCTTGTCGCGGGCGACCTGCCAGGGGATGCGTACGGATGCGCCCCGGTCGGACACTCCGTACCGGAACTCCTTGTACGAGCACGTCTCGTGCAGGCCCGTGAGGCGCTCCTCGATCGCGTGTCCGTAGTTCTCGATGTGCAGGTGGTGCCTGCGGCCCAGCGCCTCCGCAGCGGCGGTGCACGCGCCGTACGTCGTCCGCATCTCCTTCGTGGAGAAGTTCGTGTGCGCGCCGGCGCCGTTCCAGTCGCCCTTCACCGGCTTCGGGTAGAGCGTCGCGCTCACGCCGAAGTCCTCCGCCACGCGATACAGCAGCCAGCGGGCGACCCAGAGCTGGTCCGCGATGAGCGGCGCCGGCAGCGCGCCCATCTGGAACTCCCACTGCGCGGGCATGACCTCCGCATTGATGCCGTAGATCGCCAGCCCCGCTTCGATGCAGGCGTCCAGGTGGGCCTCGACCACGGAACGGCCGAAGACCTCATCCGCCCCGACGCCGCAGTAGTACCCGCCCTGCGGGGCCGGGAACCCGTTGTCGGGCCACCCGAGCGGCTTTGCCCCGTCGAACAGCGTGTACTCCTGCTCGAAGCCGAACCACGTCTCGTGGGACTTGTACTTCTCGGCGATGGCCGCGCACTCGTCACGCGTGTTCGACTCGTGCGGCGTCATGTCAGGGAGGAGCACCTCGGCCATGACGAGCTTGTTGTCGCCGCCGCGGACCGGGTCCGGGCAGACGAAGACCGGCCGCAGCACGCAGTCCGAGTTCGCCCCCGGGGCCTGCTGGGTGCTGGACCCGTCGAACCCCCAGATCGGAGGCTCCTCTCCCATGGGCACGACCTTGGCCTTCGACCGCAGCTTCGCGGTGGGCTTGGTCCCGTCGATCCAGATGTACTCGGCCCTGTAAACGTCCACGTTCCCCTCCATGCCAGCGCTCTCTCGACGATATCGTCGCGCCGGGGCTCGGTCGACCTGCGAAAGGTGCGCGGAAGGTTGCGGTTCAGTGGCCACGCCGCGCGGCGCGGTTGATGCGGCGCCAGCGCCGGCGCTCCTCGGCCTGGGCGCGCGGGGGG
>DATLOP010000255.1:0-3550 GCA_035536255.1 Solirubrobacteraceae bacterium | reverse complement strand
GGCGAGATCCTGCGCGAGGCCGAGGCGGTGGCGTGACGAGTCGCCGGCCGCGAAGCGGCCATTTTCGGCGCAGAGGCGGCGACCTCGTGACCAGCCGTGACGGCGCGCGCGCTCGGCGGGGCCGGTCATGACGGACCGCGGGCCGCTCGTGGCGCTGGTCGGCGCGGGCCCGGGCGACCCCGGGTTGATGACGGCGCGGGCGCTCGAGCTGATCGGCGCGGCCGACGTGATCCTCTACGACCGGCTGATCCCCGCCGGGGCGCTGGACGGCGCGCGCGAGGGCGCCGAGCTGGTCTACGTCGGCAAGGAGCCCGGGCGGGCGGCCATGGCGCAGGAGGAGATCGACGCCCGGCTGGTCGAGCACGGCCGGGCCGGCCGGCGCGTGGTGCGGCTCAAGGGCGGCGACCCGTTCGTGTTCGGGCGCGGCGCCGAGGAGGCGGCGGCCCTGCGCGAGGCCGGGATCGCCTACGAGGTCGTGCCCGGCGTGACCGCGGGCGTCGCCGCGCCCGCCTACGCCGGGATCCCCGTCACCCACCGCGACGCGGCCAGCGCGGTCGCGTTCGTGACGGGGCACGAGGACCCGGAGAAGGCGGAGTCCGCGCTGGACTGGGAGGCCCTGGCCCGCTTCCCGGGGACGCTGGTCTTCTACATGGGCGTGGGCCGCCTGCCGCGGATCGCCGAGGCGCTGGCCGCGGCCGGGCGGCCGGCCGACGAGCCCGCGGCCGTGGTGGAGCGCGGCACGCTCCCGGGCCAGCGGACGGTCGTGGCCACGCTGGGCACGATCGCGCAGCGCGCCGAGGCGGAGGGCCTGCGCCCGCCCGCGGTCACGGTGGTCGGACCGGTGGCCGCGCTGCGCGAGCGCCTGGCCTGGCTGGAGGACCGGCCGCTGCACGGCCGCTCGGTCGCGGTCACGCGCGCGCGGGCCCAGGCCAGCGGTTTGGCCGCCCGGCTGCGCGCCCTGGGCGCCGAGGCGATCGAGGCGCCCACCATCCGCATGGAACCGCTCGACGCCGAGATCCCCGACCTCGCGCCCTACGACCTCGTCGCCTTCACCAGCTCGAACGGCGTGCGCCAATTCTTCGAAGCGCTGGCAAAGCGCGCGGCGGCTGGCGAAGCGCGGGCCGGCGCGGGCGAGGCGTCCGAAGCGGGGGCCGGCGCGGGGCGGGCCTCCGAAGCGGGGGCCGGCGCGGGCCAGGCCTGCGACGCGCGGGCGCTCGCGGGGAAGACGGTCGCCGCGATCGGGCCGGGCACGGCGGCGGCGCTGCGCGAGCGGGGGATCGCCGCCGACGTCGTGCCCGAGCGCGCGGTGGCGGAGTCGCTGCTGGACGCGCTCGCCGGCGCCCCGGTCCGGCGCGCGCTGGTCGTGGCGCCCGAGGAGGCGCGCGACGTCCTGCCCGACGGCCTGCGCGAGCGCGGCGCCGCGGTCGACGTTCTCGCGCTGTACCGGACGGTCGCCGAGCCGCTCGCCCCCGCTGCGCTGGAGGCGGCGCTGGGCGCCGACTGGATCACCTTCACCTCGGCCTCCACGGTCCGCCGCTTCCTCGAGGCCTCCGGCGGCGCCCCGCCGCGCGGGCGCGTCGTCTCGATCGGCCCGGTCACGACCGCGGCCCTGCGCGAGACCGGCATCGACGTGGCCGCCGAGGCCGCGGAGCACGACGTCGACGGCGTGGTCGCGGCGATCCTCGCCGACCGCGGCTGAGGCCGCGCATCGGAGATGATGGCGGGCATGAGCGACGTGGTCACGTTCCTGTCCGACTACGGGGTCCAGGACGACTTCGTGGGGGTCTGCCACGGGGTGATCGCGGGGATCGCGCCCGACGCGCGGGTCCTCGACGTCACGCACGGCATCCCGCGCCACAACGTCCGCGCGGGGGCGCTGACGCTGCGCAACGCCCTGCCCTACATGCCACCCGGAGTCCACCTGGCCGTGGTCGACCCGGAGGTGGGGGCCGAGCGGCGCGCCGTCGCCGTCCGCTGCGCGGCGGACGACCGGCTGCTCGTCGGCCCCGACAACGGGGTCCTCGCGCTGGCGGCCGAGCAATTCGGCGGCGCCGTGGAGGCGATGGACGTCGGGCGCTCGCCGTGGCGCCTGGAGCCGGTGTCGGCCACCTTCCACGGACGCGACATCTTCGCCCCGGTCGCCGCGCGGCTGGCCGCGGGCGGCGCGCTCGCCGAGGCCGGCGAGCCGGTGGACCCGGCGACCCTCACCGGCCTGGAGCTGCCGCGGCCCGAGGCCGCCGACGGCGCCCTGACCGCGCACGTCGTGGCCGTCGACCGCTTCGGCAACGCGATGCTCGACGCCACGCACGCCGACCTCGACGGGTCGGGCATCCGGCTCGGGCGTCCGCTGGAGATCGAAGTCGGTCCGCGGCGGTTCACCGCGTGGTACGCGGTGACGTTCGCCGATGTCCGCCCGGGCGAGATCCTCGTCTACGAGGACGCCTACCGCACGCTCGCCGTGGCGGTGAACCGGGGCAGCGCCGCCCGCACGCTGGGCCTGGCCGACGACGCCGAGCTGCGGATCGCCGCGGCGTGAGCGACGCGGCGTTCGGCTCCCCCCGCGCGCACCACCGGCGCACCGACTCGACCAACGCGCGGGCGCGGGAGCTGGCGGGGGCCGGCGCGCCCCACGGCACCCTGGTCACCGCCGCCGAGCAGACCGCCGGCCGGGGACGCCAGGGGCGCACGTGGTCCGCGCCGCCGGGCCGGGCGCTGCTGCTGTCGCTCGTGCTGCGCGACTGGCCGCGCCTGCTGCCCCTGGCCGCCGCGGTCGCCGTGGCCGAGGTGGCCGGCGACGCCGCGACGATCAAGTGGCCCAACGACGTCCAGCTCGACGGGGGCAAGGTGGCCGGGATCCTCGTCGAGGGCCGCCCGCAGGAGGGCTGGATGGTGCTGGGGATCGGCCTCAACGTGGCCGTCGAGCTCGCCGAGCTCCCGCCGGAGCTCCGCGACACCGCGGCGTCGCTGGGACGGTCGCCGGCGCAGATCGAGCCGGTCCTGGCCGAGCTGCTGGACCGCCTCGCGGCCTGGCTCTCCGCTTCCCACGACGACGTCCTCACCGCCTTCCGCGCCCGCGACGCGCTGTTCGAGCGCGAGGTGACCTGGGCCGGCGGCAGCGGAGTGGCCGAGGGCGTGGACGGCGAGGGACGGCTCGTGGTGCGGACCGGCTCGGGCCGCGAGGCGCTCGACGCCGGCGAGGTCCACCTCGGCCGCAGCTGACCGGCGGCGGCGGAACGCGCGCGGGGTGGTCCCGCGCGGGGTGGTCAGAGTTAAGCGCCTCCCAGGCCCCAAAAAGGGCCCACCTCCCACCCCCGGGCCCCCTCGATGCGCCGTTCGCCGGCGGGAAGGGGACGCCGGCGGCTACGCCGCGGCTTCGTCGTCGTCCGCGTTGTCCTCGCCGTCGTCCTCGTCCTCGTCCTCGTCCGCGTCGTCGTCGTCGTCCAGGACCTCGTCGAGCACGTCGTGGACGGCGGTGTCGAGCTCGTCGCGCTCGTCGTCGTCGAGCGGAGCGTCGATGTCGTTCTCGGCCTCGACGGCCTCGACGGCCTCG
>DATLOP010000254.1:0-2632 GCA_035536255.1 Solirubrobacteraceae bacterium | reverse complement strand
GGCCAGCCGCCGCTCGCGGGCGGCGGCGGCCCGCGGCGCGCCACCGTCGACTCGCGGGAGGCCGGGGCGGGCGACCTGTTCGTCGGCCTGCCCGGCGAGCGGGTCAACGGGGGCCGGTTCGCCGCGCAGGCCCTGGCCGCGGGGGCGTGGGGGACGCTGACCGACCTCGAGTCGGCGCCGGACGCGGGCGGCGC
Organism: Solirubrobacteraceae bacterium; assembly: GCA_035536255.1. GTDB lineage: Bacteria > Actinomycetota > Thermoleophilia > Solirubrobacterales > Solirubrobacteraceae > AC-38. The sequence continues at coordinate 2,438 of DATLOP010000254.1, read as the reverse complement.
GCCCCCCGGCGCGGTGCTCGCCGCCGCCGACCCCCTGGCCGCGCTCCAGCGTCTGGCCCGGGAGTGGCGCCGCGAGCTGGGCGCGCGGACGATCGGCGTCACCGGCTCGACCGGCAAGACGTCGACCAAGGACATCCTGGCCGCCGTCCTGGCCCCGCACGTCGCCACCGTGGCCAGCCCGGCCAACCTGAACACCGAGATCGGCCTGCCCCTGGCCGTCCTCGGCGCCCCGCTTGGGACCGAGGCCCTGGTGCTGGAGATGGCCATGCGCGGGCCCGGGCAGATCGCCGAGCTGACCGCGATCGCCGAGCCCGACGTGGGCGTGATCGTCAACGTCGGCCCGGTGCACCTGGAGATCCTGGGCTCGGTGGAGGCGGTCGCCGCGGCCAAGGCCGAGCTGATCCGCGACCTGCGCCCGGGCGCCACCGCGGTGGTTCCCGCCGGGGAGCCGCTCCTGGCGCCCCACCTGCGCGACGACGTGGACGTCGTGACGTTCGGCGAGGGGGGCGACGTGCGCCTGGCGCGGGCCGACGGCGCGCGCGTCGCCATCCAGGCGCGCGACGAGCGGGTCGAGCTCGAGCTGTCGTTCGCCCAGGCCCACAACCGCCTGAACACGCTGGCCGCGGTGGCTGCCGCGCTGGCCGTGGGCGTGCGGCCGGCCGGCCGCGTGGAGGTCGCGTTCTCCGCCGGGCGCGGCGACCGGGTGGACCTCCCGAACGGGGTGGCCGTCATCGACGACTGCTACAACGCCAATCCGATGTCGATGCGCGCGGCTCTCGAGGAGCTGGCCGTCACCGCCTCCGGGCGCCGCGTCGCGGTCCTCGGCGACATGCTCGAGTTGGGCCCCGACGAGGCCCGCTTCCACCGCGAGGTGGGCGCCCACGCGGCGCGGCGCGGTGTCGACCTGCTGATCACCGTCGGCCCCCGGGCCGCGGCCATGCTCGACGCCTACGACGGCGAGGGCCACGCCGTGGCCGACGCCGGGGAGGCGGCGGCGCTGCTCCCCGAGCTGGTGGAGCCCGGGGACACCGTCCTGGTCAAGGCGTCGCGGGGCGTCGGCCTGGAGGTCGTGGCCCAGGCCCTGGCCGAGGTGGACGGAGGCGCGGGCTAGATGGGGACGATCCTGATCGCGGGGACCGCCTCGCTGCTCATCTGCATCTTCCTGTCGCCGAAGTTCATCTCGTTCCTGCGCGAGCGCGAGTTCGGGCAGAACATCCGCCCCGAGGGCCCCGAGGGCCACCACGAGAAGGCGGGCACGCCGACGATGGGCGGGATCATCATCTTCATCGCGATCGCCGCGCCGTTCCTGATCCTGTCGTCGCACACGGCGCAGGCGCTCGGGGTGTTCGGCGTCGCCGTGGCGTGCGCGCTGCTCGGCTTCTTCGACGACTACACGAAGATCGTCAAGCGCCGGTCGCTGGGGCTGCGGGCGCGGACGAAGCTGATCGTCACCGTCGCGATCTCGCTGGGACTGTGGCTGGTGGCCACCGAGGCGGCCGACCTCTCCAACACGCTGCGCCTGCGCATCGTCGACTACCAGGTGGACCTGGGGATCTTCTACCCCGTGCTCATCTACCTCGTGGTCGCGGGGACGACGAGCGCCGTCAACCTGACCGACGGCCTGGACGGGCTGGCCGCGGGCTGCGCGGCGATCGTCCTGCTGGCCTACATCGGGATCACGTTCATCACGACCGGCCAGCGCGATCTGGCGCTGCTGTCGGCGTGCCTGGTCGGCGGGTGCATCGGCTTTTTGTGGTTCAACTCGTTCCCGGCCCAGATCTTCATGGGGGACACGGGGTCGCTCGGCCTGGGCGGCGCGATCGCCGCGGTCGCCGTGATGACCAAGACCGAGATCCTGCTCATCGTCCTTGGCGGGATCTTCGTCATCGAGGCGCTCTCGGTGGCGGTTCAGGTGTTCTCGTTCCAGGCCTTCCGCAAGCGCGTGTTCCTGATGGCCCCGATCCACCACCACTTCGAGCTGCAGGCGTGGTCGGAGACGAAGATCATCCTGCGCTTCTGGATCGTCGCCGCCGCGTGCAGCGCGATCGGCTTCACGCTCTACCAGAACTCGATCTCGTGAGCTCGCTCCCGCCGCCGCCCGGTTGGTACCCCGACCCCGGCGCGTCGGGCGGCCAGCGCTGGTGGGACGGGACCACGTGGACCGAGCACGTCCACGCCGCCGCGCCCACCGCGGCGCCCACGCGCCGGCGCTACGCGCAGAAGTGGTGGCACCTGCCGCTCGTCGTCGGCCTCGCGGTCGCCTCGACGGTCGTCTCGATCGTCGTGCAGTTCCTGCTTTAGGCTGGGCTGTCTCCGAGTGCTCCCGACAGTTGGGAGCTCGGTAGGTCTTTGTGGTGTGGCGGGCCCCGCCCAGGGGCGGGGCCCGTCCGCACCGCGGCTCAGGCTGCCTGCTTCACCGACCAAGTGAAGAGGAGCTG
>DATLOP010000253.1:0-2328 GCA_035536255.1 Solirubrobacteraceae bacterium | reverse complement strand
CTGCGCGTCGAGCTCCCGGAACGCGACCCCGACCGACGCCTCCACCGCGTCCAACCGGGACCGCAACCGGGCGGCGGTGTCAGCCAGCTCGTGGGCCTGGGTCGCGGCCGCCTGCGCCTGAGCGGCGGAGCGGTCGGCCTGCTCGGCGACCAGTGCCGCGCGCTCATCCAGCCCGTCGGCAGTGGCCCGGTCGTCCAGCCAGCCGCGGGCGGTGGCGCTGAACACGCCGAGCTCGTCGCGGTAGACCTGCAGCCCCTCGGCGGTGGCGGGCAACGACAGCTCGGCGGCGCGCTGGCGCACCGCCTGGCCACGGGCCCGGACCTGCTCGCCGAGCCGCTCGGTCTCGGCCACGGCCCGGGCGACCGCGTCGGCTCGGGCCGCCTCGCGCGCGTCGGCCTGGTCGCGGGTGCGGGCGGCGGCGCGGACCGGTTCGTGCCCGGGGCGGGCGGCCAGCTCTTCAGCGAGCTGGGTGCGGCCCCGCCCGACCTCGCTGAGCTGCTCGTCCAGACCGGCCAGCTGCTCGTCGAGGACGTCCAGTTGCTCGTCGAGCTCGGCGAGCCGGCGAGCGCGGGCGCGTTCCCGGGCGGCGGCGCCGATGTAGGCGGGCTCGGGTTTGGTCATCCGGCCGTGCGCGACGCCCAGCCGCCAGCTGCCGTCGGTGCCGATCGCAGCCGGGTGGTCCGCAGCGCTGGGGCCGTACGCGACGGCGGTGAGCAACCGCTCGATCCGGTCCGCGGCAACGGGGACGTCAGCGTCCGCGACCAGCACGTCGCGCAGGGATCTGCCGGGTGCCGGGGTGCCCAGCGCGCCGTCGGCGAAGGTGTCTCGCAGGTCCCCGTCGAGCGTCCCGTCGGGCCGCACCCAGGCGTCGAGCAGCCCGGACGCCTCCAGCGCGGCCTCGATACCGGCCCGGTCCCGCTCAGGTAGGTAGTCCTTGAAGGCCACCAAACGCCACAGCGGCGCGCCCGGGCGGCCGTCCCGGGAGGCATCGCGGGTATAGGGCGCCGGTGGAGGCAGGTCGCGTTGAGCGGCGACGGCGTCCCGGTCGGCCTGGACGCTAGCCCGCTGGGCCGCCACCGTCTGACGCTCGGCCTGCAGGCGGGTGCGGCGCGCGGTGAGATCCTCCCGGACTGCGGTGGCGGCGAGGTCCACCGCGGCGGTGACCGCGGGCTCATCGGCGGCGAGCTCGGCCAGCGGCGGCAGCTGAAGCAGTGTGCACTGCGCGGCCCAGGTGGCGAGCGCATCGGCCAGCGCGGCCACCGCGTCGGCGTAGGCGTCGGCGGCTGCTCGGGCGGCGCGCTGCGCGCTGCCGTGCTCCTCCCGGGCGGTTTCCAGGCGCTGCTCGGCACCCGCGTGGTCGCGGACCGCGTCGGCATGTGCGGCCAATGCTCGCTGCATCGTGTCGACGTCGCCACGCCGGGCGGCCAAGCCCGCCTCCAGGAGCTGGCGTGCCCGGCGCAGGTCCTCGGTGCCGGCTAGCTGGGTGACCAGTGCGCCCCGGCCGACGGGTTCGGCGGCGTCGGCGGCGTCCTCCCGGGACCGCCGGGCCGTCTCAGCGGCGGCGGTGGCCTTGTCTTTCGCCGCGCGGGCAGCTGCTGCATCCTGCTCTGCGGTGCCGGCCGCGCGCGCCGCCACCGTGCGGGCGCTTTCAGCGCGGCGGTGCGCCTCGGTGGCGTCGGCCCGCAGGGTGGGGAGCTGGCTGCCCTCCTGGTAGGCGTCGGACAGCCGGATGCCCTCGGCTCGGGCGCCAAGGTCCCGGTGCTCGCCGGCCAGCTCGCCGTCGGCAGTGCGGACTCCGGTGAGCTCGTCCTCGGCGTCGGACAGCGCGGTGGCGCTGGTGCGCGCGCGGCGGGTGACGCTGTCCATCGCGCTGGTGGACTTGGTCAGCCGGTCGGCCGCCGCACGCAGCACCCGGCGGGCGTAGCGGCGGGCCACGTCGGCCAGCCGGCGCGCGGCGCTCGCCTCCTCCGCCAGGGCGTGCAGCTGCTCGGCGTGCCGGTCCAGGCGCTCGAAGCCCTCGGCGATCTCGGCGACGTCGTCGGCGTCGACCGGGGGCAGCGAGCGGGACAGCAGCCCGGACAGCTGGTCGGGGTCGAGGTGCTCGGACAGCTTCGGGGTGCGCAGCTGCAGCAGCGCGACGATGAGCGCCTCGTACTTCTCCCGCGTCACCCCAGCGAACAGGGTGCTGCGCAGGCTGGCCCGATACTCCTCAGTGGCCTGATCAAACACCCGCCCGTTGGTGCCGATCGCCGCCGTGAGGTCGGCCCGACTCAACGGGCGGCCCGCAGGCAGGAGGTCCAAGCCGCAGTCAGCGGGCTCCGCGGGGGG
>DATLOP010000252.1:0-6645 GCA_035536255.1 Solirubrobacteraceae bacterium | reverse complement strand
ATCGACTCGACGTTCTCGTAGCCCAGGTCCTCGAGCGTCTTGGCGGCGAGGGCCGAGCGGTTGCCCGAGGCGCAGTACAGGACGACGTGGGCGTCGCGGTCGGCGACCGCGTTCTCGATGCGCGACTCCAGGTAGGAGCGCGGGACGTGCACGGCGCCCGGGATGTGGCCGGCGTCGTACTCCTCGGCCTCGCGGATGTCGACGAGCACCACGCCGTTGCCCAGGCCGGCCTTGACGTCGCCGGGATCGACCTCGTCGATCTGGGACTTGATCTGCTTGAGGACCTCGGCGCCGGAGGGGCTCATGCGCGGGAAACTCCTGAAACTCGCTCGGGATTCACTTCAAGAAGTGTAGCGGCCCGGCAAGGGACCCCTTAACGCCTCCGGGGCGCCCCGCTCCCACGGGCGCCCCGGTGACATCCAGGCCCTATTTGCTGCGCACGGGAATGATCGGCCTCCCGCGCCGACTCCAACATCGGGTGGTGACCCCATTTGAGCCTGGGCCGCCCGTGGTCGATGCAGGACACGATGCGCCGCCTTCCCCTGCTCTGGCAGATCATCGCGATCAACGCCCTGCTCGTGTCGGCCACGATCGTGGCCGCGGTCGTCACGACCGGCTTCGACCTCGGCGCGGCCTCGACGCGCGGCCAGTTCGCGGTCCTCGTGCTGGGGACCACCGGCATCCTGCTCGGCAACGGCCTGCTGCTGCGCCGGCGCCTGGCGCCGCTGGACAGCCTCATCCGCACGATGGAGAGCGTCGACCTGTCCGACCAGGGCCAGCGGGCCGAGGACGACGTCACCGACTCCGTCGAGGTGGCCCGCCTCAACGCCTCGTTCAACCGCATGCTCGACCGCCTCGAGGAAGAGCGCCGCGCCGCCTCCCAGAGCGTGCTGCGCGCCCAGGAGCAGGAGCGCAAGCGCCTGGCCCAGGACCTCCACGACGAGGTCAACCAGGCGCTGACCGCGATCATGCTGCGCCTGCAGGCCTCCATCCAGGACGCGCCGCCCGACCTGGCGGGCGAGCTGCGCGAGACCCAGCGGCTGGCCGGCCAGGCCATGGAGGAGCTGCTCAACCTGGCCCGCGAGCTGCGCCCGACCGCGCTGGACGACCACGGGCTGCTGCCGGCGCTGCGCGCGCAGGTGCGCGACTTCGCCGAGCGCACCGGCATCCACGCCGACTTCCGTCGCCGCGGCGACGTGCCCGAGCTCAGCGACGACCAGCAGCTGGTGATCTACCGCGTGGCGCAGGAGAGCCTGTCCAACGTCGTCCAGCACGCCGACGCGCGCCACGTCTCGGTCGAGCTGTCCTTCGTGGGCGGGACGACGCTGCGGATCGCCGACGACGGCTGCGGCGTCAACGGCGGGGCGCGCAACGGCGGGCTGGGACTGCGCGGGATGCAGGAGCGCGCGCTGCTGGTCGGCGGCAAGCTGGACGTGCACTCGGCCGGCGGGCGGGGCACCACCGTGACCCTGACCATGGGAGCGAAGCCTTGATGCGGATCCTGATCGCCGACGACCACGGAATCGTGCGCAGCGGGCTGCGGCTGCTGCTCGACCGCCAGCCCGACATGGACGTGGTGGCCGAGGCGTCCGACGGCGCCGAGGCGGTGGAGGTGGCGCTGCGCGAGCGCCCCGACCTGTGCATCCTCGACGTGGGGATGCCGCGGCTCACCGGCCTGCAGGCGACGCGCGAGATCAAGGCGCAGGCGCCCGAGATGTCGGTCCTCATCCTCTCCATGCACCGCGACGAGCGCTACGTCTTCGAGGCGCTCAAGGCGGGCGCGTCGGGCTACGTGCTCAAGGCCGAGGCCGACCAGGACCTGGTGTCCGCGGCGCGGGCCGTGGGGCGCGGCGAGGCGTTCCTGACCAACGCCGCCGAGCGCTCGCTGATCCGCGACTGGATGACCTCGGGCGACGACGGCGGGCCGCGCGAGCCGCTCACGCCGCGCGAGCAGGAGGTGGTCAAGCTGATCGCCGAGGCGCACACCAACACCCAGATCGCCGAGGTCCTGCACCTGGCCGAGAAGACCGTGGAGTCCCACCGCGCCAACGTCCTGCGCAAGCTGGGCATGCGCGACCGGGTGGAGCTGGTGCGCTACGCGATCCGCCGCGGGCTCGTCGAGCCCTAGCGGGGGCGCCGGCCGCGCTCCGGGGACTTCTTCCCGCGCGAGTACGCTGACCGCCGTGTGTGGGATCGCCGGCATCCACGGCGCCGCCGCCGACCCGAAGGTCGTGGCCGCGATGACGCGCTGCCTGGTCCACCGGGGCCCCGACGGGGAGGGGTTCTTCGACGCCCCGGGGGTGTCCCTGGGGATGCGCCGGCTGGCCATCATCGACCCCGAGTCCGGCCACCAGCCGCTGCGCTCCGAGGACGGCGAGGTGGTGGCGGTGTTCAACGGCGAGATCTACAACCACGCCGAGCTGCGCGCCGGGCTGGAGGCGCGGGGGCACCGGCTGCGCTCGGGCTCCGACGGCGAGGTCATCCCCCACCTCTACGAGGAGCTGGGACCGGCCTTCGTCGAGCGGCTGAACGGGATCTTCGCCATCGCGCTGTGGGACGGGCGGGCGCGGGCGCTGCACCTGGTCCGCGACCGCTTCGGGGTCAAGCCGCTGTACCACACGCGCGGGGCCGGCGGGCGGCTGTCCTTCGCCTCGGAGGTCCGCGCCCTGCTCGTCGACCCGTCGGTGTCGCGCGAGCTGGACCCGGTCGCCGTGGACGAGTTCCTGACCTTCCGCTTCGTGCCCTCCCCGCGCACGGCCCTGCGGGCGGTGCGCAAGCTGGCGCCGGCGACGATCCTCACCGCCGGCGAGTCGGGGACCCGGCTGACCGAGTACGCGACCGGCGTCCCGGAGCCGGTGCGCCGCGACCGGGCGGCGCTGGTGGAGGAGTACCGCGAGGCCTTCGAGCGCGCGGTGGTGCGCCAGATGATGAGCGACGTCCCCATCGGCGTGATGCTGTCGGGCGGCGTGGACTCCGGCGCGGTGTGCGCGGTGATGGCGCGCCACGCCTCGACGGTCAAGGCGTACACCGTCGGGTTCGCCGGCGGGGGCCCCGAGACGGACGAGATCGACGCGGCGCGCCGGACGGCGGCGCGCTTCGGCGCCTCGCACTCCTCCGTCCTCGTCGGAGAGTCCGAGTACCTGGCCGCCCTGCCGGAGTCGATGGTCACCGTCGAGGAGCCGATCGGGACGACGAGCGCCATGGCGGTGCGCCTGGTGTCCGACCTCATGCGCCCCGAGGTGACGGTGGCGCTGAGCGGGCAGGGCGCCGACGAGCCGCTCGGGGGCTACGGCCGCCACCGGGGGGTCCGGATCGCCGAGCTGGCGCGCCGGGTCCCGGGAGCGCGGGCGCTGGCGGGTGCCCTGCCGCGGCCGGCGGGCCGCGACGCGCTGGCCCGGGGACTCGACGCCCTGGCCGCGCCCGACGACCTGGCGCTGCTCATGGGCGCCTACCGGGTGCTGACGCCCGCGGGCAAGCGGGCGCTGTACCGCCCGGAGCTCGCCGCCGCCCTGGCGGCGGACCCCGGCTCGCCGGCCGACGCGGTGCAGCGGCTGCGCTCGCGGGTCGCGCACCTCTCCCCCCTGTCCCAGATGCTCTACGTCGACACGCGGCTCGCCCTCCCCGACGAGCTGCTCGCGATCGCCGACAAGATGTCGATGGCGTCCTCGCTGGAGCTGCGCGTCCCGATGCTCGACCAGGACCTCGTCGCGCTGGCCGGATCGGCGGCGCCCACCCAGCACGTGCGCCGCCTGCGCGGCAAGGCGCTGCACAAGGAGGCGCTCGAGGGGCTGCTGCCGGACGAGATCGTGCACCGCCCCAAGCTCGGGTGGCAGACCCCGGTCGACCGCTGGCTGCGCCGCGAGCTGCGTCCCCTGCTGCGAGACGTCGTGCTCGGCGAGGGCGAGGTGTGCCGCGAGCTGTTCGAGGAGCGCGAGCTGCGGCGGCTGGCCGACGAGCACGCGGACGGCCGGGCCGACCACGCGCGGACGCTGTTCTGCCTGCTCTCGCTGGGTCTCTGGCACCGCGGGCTCGTGCGGGCCCGGTCGCCCGTGCCGGCCGCGGCGGCGTCGTGAAGGTCCTCTTCGTCGCCGCGCACCCGCCGCTGCCGCTGGACAACGGCGGGCGGCTGCGGACGTTCCACCTGCTCGACGAGCTGTCGCAGCGCGCCGAGGTCGTCCTGGCCACCCTCGAGCGCGAGCCGGGCGACGACGCCGGGCCGGGCGCGGACGAGCTGGCGGAGGCCATACCGCTAGCGCTGCCGCGCCTGCTCGACGTGGCGGTGGTGCCCGCGCCGGCGTCGCGCAAGCGGCTGCGCCAGCTGGGCACGCTGGCTGGCGGCGGCTCGTACACGATGGCCATGCAGCGGTCCGAGGAGCTGGTGGCGCGGGTGCGGTCGGCCATGCGCTCCTTCGAGCCCGACCTCGTCCACTGCGACTCGCTGTTCTGCGCGCACGTCCGCCCGTCGCGGCCCGCGACCAGCGCGCCGTGGGTGCTGTCGCTGCACAACGACGAGGCGCTGCTCAAGGAGCGGATGGCGGCCACGGCCGGGGAGTGGCTGCGCCGCGCCCTGTACCGACGCGAGGCCGCCGCGCTGGGTGCCGTCCAGTCGCGTGCGCTGACCGAGTTCGACCACGTCGTCGCGGTGTCCGACGCCGAGAGAGCGCGGTTCGAGGCCGCCCGGCCGGGGCCGGCGGCGGACCTCGTCACCGTCCCCAACGGGGTCGAGCCCCTGCCGGAGCCCGAGGGGCCGCCGCGGGGGCCGCGGCCGGGCGCGCCGCTGCGGCTGCTGTTCGTCGGGTCGCTGAACTACGAGCCGAACGCCCAGGGGCTGGAGTGGTTCGCCCAGTCGGTGGCGCCGCGGGTGCGCGAGCGCCTGGACGTGGAGATCCAGGTCGTCGGCCCCGGGCGGCGGGGGCCCGAGCTGCCCGGCGTCTCCTACCTCGGCCGCGTCGACGACGTCGGCGTCGCCTACGCCCGCGCGCACGCCGCGGTCGTGCCGCTGCGCGCCGGCGCCGGCTCGCGCCTGAAGGTGGTCGAGGCCCTGGCGCGCGGCGTCCCCCTGGTCTCGACCTCGATCGGCGTCGAGGGCTACGACCTGGCCGACGGGCGCCACGCCCTGATCGCCGACGACCCCGAGACGCTGGCCGAGCGCTTCGCCCTGCTCGACGCCAGCCTGCGCGGCGACCGCCACCTCGCCGGCGCGCTGGTCGCCGCGGGCTACGAGTTCGCGAGCGCGCACTTTTGGCCGCGGATCGGCGAGAAGATGGCCGCCGCGTACGCGGGCTGGGCCGAGGCGGCGGCCTCGCGGGCGCCGTGAAAGACGGGCATCGAGGGGGTCGGCTCCGGCGGGGGCTCGGTCCCCTCGCCGGATCATTTCGACCGCGGGCCTCAGCCCCTTGGCCAGATCTCCTCGCCTGCGGCCCTCAATCCCTGCGCCAGAGCTCCTCGACGACGGCGCCGAGCCCCTTTCTCCTGACGTCCACCGGGAACGCGGTGAGGATGCGATCGCGGGCGCGCCGGCGGGCCTCGGGGCCGGCGTCGAGCGCCTCGCGGATCCCCGCGGCCACGGCGGCCGGATCGTCGGAGGGGACCTGCACGCCGGCGTCGGCCACGACCTCGGGCAGCGCGCCCGCCGCCGTCACGACGGGCACGCAGCCCGCGAGCATGGCCTCGGCGACGGCGATCCCGAAGCCCTCGTGGTGCGAGGGCTGCACGTACACGGACGCCTCGCGGAACAGGCGGTCGAGCTCGTCCTGCTCCAGCCAGCCGGTGAACGTGACGTTCGGCGTCGCCTTCGCCCGTAGGTCCTCGATCGCGTCGTCCTTCCACGGTCCGGCGAGCACGAACTCCACGTCGGGCAGCTCGGCCGCCGCCTCGACGAACGCGCGCTGGCCCTTGATCTCGAGGTTGGCCCGCGTGACGAACCCGACCGACAGGGCCATCCGTCGCCGGTCGGCGTCGCCGGGCAGCTCGCCGTAGGGGTCCGGGACGCCGTGGTGCACCACCTCCACGCGCGCGGGCGGGAAGCCGATGTTGCGCTCGATCTCCCCCTGGGAGTAGTTGGAGTTGGTGACGAGCTTCGTGGCCCGCCGCATGACCCAGCGCGAGAGCCACTGGCGCGGCCCGCCCTGCTGAAAGCCGTAGCCGATCTCGGGCATGTTGGCCGTGTCGAACCCGCCGACGATGAGCAGCGACGGCTTGCCCAGCAGCGGCGCCAGCGTGAACGCCCAGAACGTGTGCCACGACGCCCACCACCCCACGACGACGTCGGCCCGGCGCAGCATCGGCACGAGCTTGAACAGGTTCGTCACCTTCCCCGGCTGCTTCCACACCTCGATCGGCCAGCGCTCGGCCAGGACCTCGCGGTCCACCCGGATGAACGAGGCGTCGCTCGGGACGACGAACAGGATCCGCGGCCGCTGCGCCATGGCGGCGCACTCTAAGCCGCCACCCGAACCGGTTGCACTTAACCCCGTCATAGGGGGTTAACCGCAACCGCTACGCGGGGGCGCGCGGTCGCGCGGTGCGGGCGGAGGCGGGCGGCTCCGCGGTGCGGGCGGACGCGGCCAGGGCCCGTGCCTCGCGCAGCGTCCCGCCCGCGGTGAGGAGCGCCGCGGCCACGGCGAGCCCGGCAACGGCGCCGGC
>DATLOP010000251.1:0-3308 GCA_035536255.1 Solirubrobacteraceae bacterium | reverse complement strand
TCGCCGCCTCGCTGGCCGGGGCGCTGGCCGTCGCCGATGGGATCCGCCGGGGCTTCGACCCGGTCCGCGCGCGCCACGTCCTGATGGCCGCCGCCTTGCTCGCGGCGACCGCCGGTGCCGTCCTCGTGTGGCGGCGCATCGGACGCGCGCGGGCGCCCGACGCGGCGCGGGGGGTCGCGGCGGCGGTCGCCGTCGTCCTGCTCGCCGCCGGCGGCTACGAGGTGCAGCTGCGGTTCAACGACAACCGCTACCGCCATCTCGAGGCGCCCCTGGCCTGGGTGCGCGAGGACGCCCACCGGCGTGTCGGGCTGGCCGGGCTGTCGAACCTCGACGGCATCTATCCCGTGTTCCCCGCGTTCGGGCCGCGGCTGGGCAACCACGTCGAATTCGTGGGCCCGTTCCGCGACGAGATGCTCGTCGAGTACCGCGACCGGCGCGCCTTCGCCGCCGCCCTGCGCCGCGGCGGCTACGACCTGCTGATCGTCGGCAACGCCGTGCTGCCGGGCACGCCGCGCGGCGACGTGGAGGGGTGGGCCCGCGCCGGGGGGTACGTCCCGGTGGTTCGCAGCCACCGCCTCGTCCTGCTGCGACGCGCGGCGGCGCCGTGAGCCCGGCCGCCTACCGGACCGTCCTGTGGGGGCTGCTGGGCGCCGGGCTGGCCGTCCGCCTCGGGTTCGCCTTCACCACTGACGGGGTGAAGCCCGACCTGGAGTCGTTTCGCATCGTCGCCGACGCTCTGCGCGCCGCGCCGGGCCACGTGTACGAGATCGCCAACGCCAACCCGCCGTTCGTCCGCTGGCCCTATCCGTCCGGATACCTTCCGTTCGTCGCGGGGGCCGATCGCCTCGCGGACGCGACCGGCCTGGATTTCCTCGCGGTCATCCGGCTGGGCCCGATCGCCGCCGACCTCGCCCTCGCGGCAGTGGTCCAGGCCTTCATGGGCCGGCGCGGGCACGGCCCAGGCACCCGGCTCGCGGCCACGGCGCTGATCGCCCTCGGCCCGCCGTTCGTCGCCGTCTCCGGCCACCACGGCCAGATCGACGCCGTGGCCATCCTGCCCGCCGTCGTCGCGCTCGTCGTGTGGGAGCGCACCGACGCGCAGTGGCGCGGTGTCGCAGCCGGGGCGCTGATCGGGCTCGGCGCGTCGGTCAAGACGATCCCGCTGCTCATGGCGCTGGCCCTGCTGCCCTCCGCGCGCTCGTGGCGCGAGGCGATCTCCCTGACCGGTTGCGCGGCGGCGGTGCCGCTCCTGGCCGTCGCGCCGTGGATCGTCAGCGAGGGAACCGACTGGCTGCGCGTGTTCCGCTACAACGGCGCGCCCGGCCTGGGCAGTCTGAGCCTGCTCGCCCAGCCCGACCTGGCCCCGGCCTGGTTCGGCCTGGGCGATGCGCGGCCCAACGGCTTCAGCCAGGCCCTGTTCGACGCCTCGAGGGCCATCGCCGGCGCCAGCCTGCTGGTCGTCGCGGCGCTCCTGCTGCGCTTTCGCGCCGCCGCACCGCTGGCCGCGGTGGCCGTATGGCTCGGCGTCTACGCCTTCGGGGTCACGTTCTTCATGCAGTACGCGGTGTGGGGGATCCCGTTCTTCCTCATGGCCGGCTACGTCCGCCACGTCCTCGCGCTGGAGCTGGTGCTGCTCGCGCCCATCCTCGTCACGTACGCCGACGTGGCCAGCGAGACGTGGCAGGTCTATGTCCTCTACGTGGGACCGATGCTGCTCGTGTGGGCGGCGATGACGCTGGCCCTGGTCGCCCTGCTGCGCGGCCTGGCCGTCAGGCCGCCCGGCACGCCGCGACCACGTCCAGGCAGGCGTCCAGCCCCGTCGAGCGCAGCGTGAAGTCCTCGGGGGCGATCGCCGCGGCGCGCGGGTCGTCGTCGCGGCGCGCCCGCGTGAGCATGCGGTCGTAGAGCACCTGGCGCGCCCGGCGCGGGACCAGCCGACGCAGGCGCAGCGGATCGCGGGCCAGCAGCCGGTCCAGCGCCACGCGCTGCACGTCCACGAGCTCCATGTAGCGGTCCGACCCGAACAGCCCGTGCATCTCGACGCCGCCGAAGCGCGCCGCACACAGCGCCTCGAGCTCGCGGGGGTCGAGCTCGACGTGGTGGTAGGGGTCGATGATCTCGTCGGGGCGCGCGAACGTCAGCCGGTTGGGCGTGACGAAGACGGCGGCGCCGCCCGGCTCGAGCACCCGCACCACCTCGTCCAGCACCCGCTCGGGGTCGGGCACGTGCTCGATCGAGTGGACGGAGAGCACCGAGGCGAAGCTGGCGTCCGGGAAGGGCAGCGCGCGCATGTCGGCCACGTGGGTCTCGCGCTCCTGGCCGGCCAGCGCGGACGCCTCGACGTCCACGCCGACCGTGCGCCGGGGCGCCAGCTCGGCGTAGGAGTGCCCGATCCCGCAGCCCAGGTCGAGCACCGTCCCCGGGCCGAGCAGCGGCGCGCACAGGCGGTAGGCGGCGACGTGGCGCTGCCAGGTCGGGTTGAACCCGCCGGCCGGCGTCGTCACGCGCTCCCCGGTGACCGTCATGGCGTGTACTTGCGCGAGCGCAGGACGCCCGAGCGGTGCAGGACCAGCCGCGCCGCCGCCCACAGCGTCTTGACCGCGTACACGCTGGCCGGGCGCAGGCCGATCGAGGACGCGTCGTCGAAGTAGCGGGTGCGGGCCGGGACCTCGTGGATCCGGAAGCCGAAGTGCGCGGCCTGCATGAGCAGCTCGGAGTCGAAGGAGAAGTCCAGCGCGTTGCGCAGGAACGGCACCTCGAGCAGGACCCGGCGCGAGTAGGCGCGGTAGCCCGTGTGAAGCTCGGACAGCGCGGTGCCGAGGACCCGGTTCTCGATCGCCGTCAGGCCGCGGTTGGCCAGGTACTTGTGCAGCGGCATCCCGCCGGCCCGGGCGGCGCCGGGCTCGGCCAGGCGCGAGCCCAGGACCAGGTCGGCCTCGCCGCGCAGGATCGGCGCCACGAGCCGCGGGATCAGCGTCGGCTCGTACTGGCCGTCCGGGTGCAGCATCACCACGGCGTCGGCGTCGCGCTGGAGCGCCTCGAGGTAGCACGTCTTCTGGTTGCCGCCGTAGCCCACGTTGTGGGGATGCCAGATGACGTGGAGGGGCAGCTTGCGCGCCACCTCGACGGTCTCGTCGGTCGACTTGTCGTCGACCAGGATGATCTCGTCCACCCAATCGTGGGGGATGGCGGCGTAGGTCTGCTCGAGCGTGCGCGCCGCGTTGCGCGCGGGCATCACGACGATCACCTTCCCGGGCGGGCGCTCAGGCACGGCGCGCCTCCACGTAGACGCTGCCGCCCCGGCGGGC
>DATLOP010000250.1:0-4886 GCA_035536255.1 Solirubrobacteraceae bacterium | reverse complement strand
TACAGATCCACCACATCCGCGCCCGAGTTCGTCACCCCCCACGCCACCACGTCGTTGTGCCCCACCGGGACCCCCGGCGCCCCGACCGCCGAGGCGCCGGCGACCGACCACTCGGGCGTCGACAGGTGGACGAGGTACCAGAAGGCCGGCAGCGTCGGGGACAGGTGCGGGTCGTTGGCGACGAGCGGGCGCCCGGTCGCCGTGCGCGACCCGGACACGGCCCAGTTGTTCGACCCCCCGCCCCCCACCACCGAGGCCAGCGCGGCCACGTCGTCCGAGAGCCGGTCCACCGCCGTGCCGGCCGGGGAGCCCGGCGGGCCGGTGACCGCGAGCCACGACGGATACGCCGGGTCCACGGCGCGCAGCGCGTCCGGACCGTCGCGCTCCAGCACCCGCAGGCGCCCCAGCTCCATGTCCCAGTTGCCGGCCAGCCCGAGCGAGACCAGGCCCAGGGCGGCCAGGGCGTCCGCGCCCGTCCACGGCGTCGGCGCGGTGCGCAGGAGCGCCAGCTCGTGCGGACGCCGGCCCGCCCGCCCCGCGTTCACGCCGTTCGCGTAGGACGCCAGCGCACCCTGCTCGCGCTCGCCCAGCGCGGCCAGCTGCGCCGCGGCCGCCCGGGCGAATCCGATCCGGCGCGACATGCGGTCCACCTCCAGCGCGCCCGGCCCGACCAGCGCCGCCAGCTCCCCGCGCCCCGCCCGCAGCAGCGTCTCGAGCTGGAACGAGCGGTCCTGGCCGTGGCAGAACCCGAGCGCGAAGAACGCGTCGGCGTCCGACGACGCGCGCACGTGCGGGATCCCGAACCGGTCCCGGCGGATCGTCACGGGCGCCGACAGGCCGGGCGCCGAGACGGACCCGGACGCCGCGGGCAGCCGCCGCCCGAGCAACCGCAGGACGGCGCGGCCCGCGCTCACGACTCGGCTTCGCCGGCGTCGTCTCGGTGGCGCAGCCGCCAGGCCATCCGCGACTGCAGCGACCACAGCTCGATGAAGCCGGGCGAGGCCTGCTGGGAGAACAGTCCCCCGGACTCGCCGAACCCGGCCAGGGCGGCGTCGTAGACGGCGTTGGGCGACTCGCGGCGCACCACGCGCGCGCTTCCCTTGAACAGCCGCAGCGAGATCGTCCCCGTCGCCTGCTCGTTGACCCGGTCCATGTAGGCGTCCAGGTCGCCGCGCAGCGGCTCCCACCACAGGCCGGCGTACACCAGGTAGGCCCAGCGCCGGTCCAGGTCGGGCTTGAGCTGGTTCTGGTGGATCGTGGAGACGAGCTTCTCCAGCTCCTGGTGCGCGGTGAGCAGGATCGTCGCCGCCGGCGCCTCGTAGATGTCGCGGACCTTCAGCCCGACGATCCGGTCCTCCAGGTGGTCGACGATCCCCACGCCGTGGCGGGCGCCGATCTCCCCGGCGCGCTCGATCAGCTCGACCAGGCCCAGGCGCTCGCCGTTCAGCGACACCGGCACGCCGCGCTCGAAGCCCACCGCCACCTCCTCGGCCTCGTCGGGCGCGACCTCCGGGCGCGTCACGAGCTGGAACACGTCGTCCTCGGGCGCGTGGTCGAGGTCCTCGATCCAGCGGCCCTCCGAGGAGCGGCCCCACAGGTTGTCGTCGATGGAGTACGGCGCGGACTCGGTCCCGCCCTTGACGGGGATCCCGTGCTCGCGCGCGTAGGCGATCTCCTCCTCGCGGCCCATCCGCCACGAGCGCACCGGCGCGATCACGCGCAGCTCGGGCGCCAGCGTGGCCACCGTGGCCTCGATGCGCACCTGGTCGTTGCCCTTGCCGGTGCAGCCGTGGGCGATGGTGTCGCACCCGAACTCGCGCGCCGCCTCGACCGCCAGCTTGGCGATCAGCGGGCGCCCCAGCGCCGTGAACAGCGGGTAGCCGCCGCCGTAGAGCGCGTTGGCCTTGATCGCGGGGACGATGTACTCGCGGGCGAACTCCTCGCGCGCGTCCACGACCTTGCACTCGAGCGCCCCCAGCCGCAGCGCCTTGCCGCGCACGACCTCGTAGTCCTCGCCGGGCTGGCCCAGGTTCACGGTGAGCGCGACGACGTCGGCGTCGTACTCGTCCTGGATCCACTTGAGCATCACGCTCGTGTCCAGGCCGCCCGAGTAGAGCAGCAGGACGCGGTGCACCTGGGCCGGGTCGGCCTCGTAGGACGCGGTGCGGACGTCGCTGACGCGGGTGTGCTCGCTCATCGAGGCGCAAGCCTACGCGGCGCTAGCGAACGGGCACGACCCGGAAGGCCCCGCGCATGTACGGGTGGACCCGGCACAGGTAGGCGTAGGTGCCCGGCCGCAGCGAGGACGGCGTGCGCCACGAGTCGCGGTTGGCGGCGGCCGTGAACCCGGCCGGGCCGAACCCCAGGTTGCCCGAGTCGAAGCGCGTCCCGTCGGCCAGCGGGTAGCCGATCCCCGTGCTGCGGTTGCACGGCGCGCGGCAACCGGTGACCGTGTGGAAGACGTTGGCGCCGGTGTCCTGGTTGACGAACTCCAGCGACGACCCGGCGGGGATCGTGGGCGGGTTGCGCGCCGCGCCCGCGCCCGACAGGTCGCCGAAGCGGTAGCGGAAGTTCGAGATCGGCACGACGCCCCCCGGCGCGGCGCCGCCGGGCAGGCTCGCCGGGTCGGGCATCCGCGTGGGCCGCCCGCCGAAGTCGTCGTTCTCGGGCAGGTGGCCGTGCGTCGGGCGCCCGCGGGTGGCGATGCGTTGCGTGAACGGGTCGCGGCCCGTGGCGTCGGCGGCCAGCCAGCCGAACATGATGCCCATCGACTCGTACCAGGAGGCGTGGCGCGTGTCGTAGGTGGCGCTGATCCGCAGGACGTCCCCCGCGCGTACGCGCACGCGCCAGTCGCGCGGCGTCACCGTCATCCCCAGGTCCCACGACACCGGCGCGCGCCCGCCGAAGTACCTGGCCTCGCTGCGGAACAGGTGCGTGGAGCGCCCGTTGCGGCGCAGCGCCAGGTCGGTCCACAGCCCGCCCGGGTGGACGTGGCCGCCGAAGGCGACGAGCGTCCCGCCGCGGGGCAGCGTCAGCTCGTTGACCGGCGTGGCCCGGCCGGCGTAGGCGCCGGGGGCCATGTTGGGGTACCTGTAGCGCCCGTTGCGCCCCGACCCGCGGATCACGTCGAACACCGGGTACGCCGAGTCCTCGACGTCCATCCACACCGGCGTCACCGGCTTCAGCCGGCGACCCAGCCGCGACGCCGCCGGGACGAAGTCCACGGTGTAGGTGATGAAGAGGCGCGCGCCGCGGTCCGTGAGGTCGTGGATCATGTCGTTGAGGATCCACGTGTCCGACGGGCGCACCGGGTAGCCGTAGGGGCGCGGGATGGTGACGATCGTCTTCTCCTCGCCGGTGGCGAAGAAGATCTCCGTCCCGAAGCCCGGGACGTTGGGGTTGGTGCTCGGCGCGCGGGTGCTGAGCCAGACCGCGTGGTGCAGGTGGATCTGGTCGGTCGGCGGCACGGTCCCGTCGCGCCGGACGAGGTTGGGCTCGATGCGCACGACGTAGCCGGGGACCTGGGGCTTGGGGATCCCCACCTTGATCCGGATTACGTTGGTCCCGCGCTTGAGCTCGACGGGGTAGCGGTAGGTGATCCGCTGGACGTCCGGGTGGAGCTTGGCCGCGCCGGCCTCCGCGACCGGGACCGCGAGGAGCGCGAGCAGGGGGATGAGGGCGCAGAGTCGTCTCATGGACCGGGCGCCTCCCTAGGAGGAGCTTAGGGCAGCCCGGAAGCGGCCGAGCCCGTCCTCGATCTCCGCCGCCCGCACGACGAGCGGCGGGAGGAACCGCACGGTGGTCGGCCCGGTGGCGTTCAGGACGAGCCGCTGCTCGAGCAGCGCGCGGCGCACGAGCGCCGGCGCGTCGTCCACCTCGGCGGCGACGAACAGCCCGCGGCCCCGGACCTCGCGCACCCCGGGCACCTCGGCCAGGCCGGCCCGCAGGACCTCCCCCAGCTCGCGCACGCGGGCCAGCAGCGCCTCGTCGTCGATCACGTCCAGCGCCGCGTGGGCGGCCGCGGCGATCACCGGGCCGCCGGCGAACGTCGAGCCGTGGTCGCCGGGCTGTAGGACGTCGGCCAGGCGCGGGGCGGTGACCAGCGCGCCGATCGGGAGCCCGCCGCCCAGCGCCTTGGCGAGCGCCATCGCGTCGGGCACGACCGGCGTCTGCTCGTAGGCCCACAGCGTCCCCGTCCGGCCCATCCCGGACTGGATCTCGTCGAACACGAGCGCCGCCCCGGCGGCGTCGCTCGCCTCGCGGGCCGCGACCAGCAGCTCGTCGGGCAGCGGCCACACGCCGGTCTCGCCCTGCACGGGCTCCAGGAGCACGGCCGCCGTGCGGTCGGTGACGGCGGCGCGCAGGGCGTCGGGGTCCTTGGGCACGACGACGAACCCCGGGACCAGCGGCGCGAACGGCGCCTGCTTGGACTCCTGGGGCGTGGCGGACAGCGCGCCGTAGGTCCGGCCGTGGAACGCGCCCTCCAGGACGACGACCTCGCCGCCCGGCCGGGCCCGGCGCACGAGCTTGATCGCCGCCTCGATCGCCTCGGCGCCGGAGTTGCAGAAGAACACCTTGCCCCCCAGCGACCGGCGCGACAGGCGCTGGGCCAGGCGCATCGCGGGCTCGGTGTAGAAGAGGTTGGTCGTGTGGGTCAGGCGGGCCGCCTGCTCGGTCACCGCGGCCACCACGCGCGGGTGGCAGTGGCCGACGCTGGTCACCGAGATCCCGGCCAGGAAGTCCAGGTACTCGTTGCCCTCGTCGTCGAACAGCCGGACGCCCTCCCCGCGCACGAACTCCACCGGCAGCCGGGCGTAGGTGGGCAGCGCGTAGTCGCGCTCCAGCGCCTGGAGCTCGGCCAGGCTCACGAGCGCAGCCGGGTGCCG
>DATLOP010000249.1:0-4013 GCA_035536255.1 Solirubrobacteraceae bacterium | reverse complement strand
CCCCGCCGGTCCAGGTCAGGCGCGCCTCGGGACACGCCGCGCGCACCGCCGCCTCCAGCGCCGCGCGGGCGCCGGCCGGACTGTCGTCCACCCGGATCCCGACGCGTCCCTCGAAGCGCAGGCGGTCCGGGACGCTGCTCGACCACGTCCCGCCCTCGATGCGCCCGACCGAGACGGGGTAGGGGAGGTCGAGCTCGGCCATCAGCGGATGGCCCGGGCCGGCGTTGACGCGGCGCTCGTGCTCGTGCAGCGCAGCGTGGATCGCCACGTAGCGGTCGATGGCGGAGATTCCCTGGCGCCTCAGCGCCGCGTGGGCGCCCACGCCCGGCACCTCGCCGGCGAAGGTCAGCGCGCCCGCCTGCGCGCACACGACGTCGAAGGCGGTGGGCTCGGGGATCAGCGCGGCCGCGAAGCGGTCGTCGCGCTCCAGCGCGGCGAAGGTGCCCAGCCCGCCGTCCTCCTCGGACGCCACGGCCTGCAGGACGACGTCGCCGCGCGGGCGCACGCCCTCGGCGCGCAGCCGGGCCAGCGCGTGCAGGGCGGCGACGACGCCGCCCTTCATGTCCGCCGCGCCGCGCCCGCGCAGGCGCCCGTCGCACACGTCCCCGGCCCACGGGTCGAAGCTCCAGCGCGCCTCGCCGGGGTCGACGACGTCCAGGTGCCCGTTGAGGCACAGGCGGGGCGCGCCGGGGTCGCGCCCGGGCAGGACCGCCTCGGCGCCCACCAGCTCCTCGCGCGCCGCCTCCTCGCCGGGGTGGTCCGGGTGCGCGCGCAGCGCCGCGAGGTCGTGGACGATCACCTCGGCCCTCAGCCCGCGGCGCTCGGCGAGCTGCGCGAAGCGCTCCATCGCCGGGCGCTCGCGGCCGGTCACGCTGGGGATGCGGACCAGCTCGCCGAGGTCCTGCGCCAGCGCGGCGCCGTCGGGCGTCATCGCGTGACGACGGCGGGGTCGACCTCCAGGCCGGGGTCGACCGCGCACGCCGCGGTCAGCGCGCCGGCCAGCGCCGTCACCAGGAGGTCGCGCACCTGGTCGCGCTCGAGGTCGCGGTGGACCAGCCACTCCAGCGAAACGCCCTCGACGAAGCTCAGCCACCCCTCCAGCGCCATGCGCAGGGCCGGCGGCGGGTCGCCCGGGAGGCCGAGCCCGCCCAGGATCAGGTCGAGCACGAACGCGCGCTCGGCGTCGCGGATGGCCAGGACCTCGGGGTCCGACCCGATCCCGCCGCCCAGCAACGTCCGGTAGCCGGCCGAGTGCTCCTCGGCGTAGAGCAGGTAGGCGTCGATCGACTGGCGCAGCCGCTCGCCCGGCGGCCGGGAGGCATCGAGGTCGAAGCGCCCGCGCATCTCGCGCGCCGCCGCCTCCACGATGGCCACGTAGAAGCCGCGCTTGCTGCCGAAGTAGTAGTGGATGAGGCCCTTGGCCACGCCCGCCTCGGCCGCGATGTCGTCGAGCAGCAGCTCGTCGTAGGCGCGGTCGGAGAACAGGCGCAGCCCGACCTCCAGGAGCTCCTCGCGGCGCATCACGCCGGCCTCACCGCCAGCCCGCCGTGCTCGTCGACGGCCAGCGAGAGGCGGCCGGAGAGCAGGTCGAGCAGCTCGGCGCCGACCAGCTCGCGCCGCCAGCCGGTGAGGACGCGCGCCTCGGAGTCCCGCCCGTGGCGGACGTCGTCCACCAGCCGCGTGAGCTCGGGCTGGGTGGCGATGAGCTGCACGGCCACGCCGGTCTCCTGCGAGCGGTGGCGGACCAGGGCCGAGGCCAGGGCGGTGGCGGACGCCCCGCGGGGGTCGGGGGCGGGCGCCGCGTCCGCGGTCGGCGGCGGGTCCTGGGCGGCGCCGCGCTCGATCGCCGCCAGCAGGTCGCGGTGGCGGCGGTGCAGGGTGGCCTCGGGCAGCCCGCGGATCTCCGCCAGCTGGCCCCGCGACGCCGGGCGCCGGCGGGTCAGCTCGACCAGCACGTGGTCGGGCACGACGGAGCCCACGCTGCGGTCGGCCTCGCGCGCCGCCGCGTCGCGCCACTCCACCAGCTCGCGCGCCACCGCCCGCGCCGGGCCGCGCAGGCGGTCGACCTTGGGCAGCTTGCGGTACGCCGTGTCGAGGTCGCGCTCGTCGCTGGCCGCCTCCAGGGCGCGCGACTCCTCGCGCGCCCAGGCCTCCCGGCCGGCCTCGATAAGGCGCTCCTCCAGCTCCCCGCCCAGCGCGAGCAGGTGCGCCGCGTCGGCGCGCGCGTAGCGCACCTGCTCGTCGGTGAGCGGCCGGCGGTCCCAGTTGGTGTACGCCTCGCCGGCCGGCAGCTCGACGCGCAGCACGCGGCGCACGAGCGTCTTGTAGCTCTCCTGCGTCCCCAGCCCCACGAAGCCCGCCGCGACCTGGGTGTCGAACAGGTTGACCACGTCGGTGCTCCAGGTCCGGCGCAGGATCGCCACGTCCTGGCGTCCGGCGTGGACGATCACCTGGACCTCGGGGTCGGCCAGCGCCGCGGCCAGCGGGGCCGGGTCGGGGGCGTCGCTCGCCAGCGGGTCGATCACCTCGGTCCGCACGCCGTCCGGCGCGCCGGGGTCGGGCACCGCCACCTGGACCAGGCACAGCATCGCCTGGTAGCGGCGCTCGGACATGAACTCCGTGTCGATGGCGAGTCGTCCCGACTCCTGCGCCCGCCTGGCGATCTCCTGCACCACGGGGCGCGACGATACCCGCCGCGGGCGGGCTTAGGACACGGGGGAGCGCGCGGGAGAGGCCCCGAGCACCGACAGCAGGGCGTCCACGACGCGCGGGTCGAACTGCATGCCCGCGTGCTCGCGCAGCTCGGCCAGGGCGACGTCGCGGTCCAGCGAGTGGCGGTACGGGCGGTCCGAGGTCATGGCGTGCCAGGCGTCGCAGGTGCAGACGATCCGCGCGCCCAGCGGCACGTCCTCGCCGGCCAGCCCGTCCGGGTAGCCGTTGCCGTCCCAGCGCTCGTGAGCCGAGCGCACCAGCGGGTGGACGTCGGCGAAGAACGGGATGCGCGCGAGCATCTGGGCGCCGATCACCGTGTGGGTCTTGATCTCCTCGAACTCGGCGTCGGTCAGCGGCCCGGCCTTGCGCAGCACCTCCGAGGAGATGGCGATCTTGCCCACGTCGTGCAGCAGCGCGCCGTAGCGCAGCGTGCGCAGCTCGTCACCGGCCATTCCCAGCGACTCGCCCACGGCCTCGGCCAGGTCGGCCACCTCGCGCGCGTGGGCGGCGGTGTAGGCGTCCTTGGCCTCCAGGGCGTCGGACAGCACGGCCAGCGTGCGCATGAAGGCCGACTCCAGCTCGCCGAACAGGCGCGAGCGATGCAGCGCGGCGCCGATGGCGGCGGCGATCGTGTCGCCGAACAGCAGGTCGTCGGGGCCGAAGGCGTTCGGCTCGGTGTGCTCGAGGTTGAGCACCCCCCACACCTGGCCGGCCACGCGGATCGGCAGGGCGAGCTCCGAGCGCGAGGCCACGGCGCCGGCGATCGTCAGGTAGTCGGGGTCGCGCCGGGTGTCGGCGACCAGCGTCGGCTCGCCGGTGCGGGCGGTGCGTCCGTTGACGCCCTGCTCCAGGCCCTGCTCCCACGCCGCGAGGTCGCCCGTCATCTGGTCGATGGCGTCGCCCGCTGCGGCGGCCACGCGCAGCAGGCCGTCGGCCTCGAGCTGCAGGACCGAGACCATGTGCCAGCGGAAGCTCGCCTGCAGCTCGCCCACCGCCGTCTGGGCGATCTCCGTCGGATCGCTGAGGGGCGCCAGGCGGGCCGAGACGCGGCTGGCCAGCGCCAGGCGGGCGCGCGGGGTCGACGCGGCGGCGGGGGCGGCCTTGGCCCCCTCGCCCGGCGCGTCGCCGGGCGCGGCGCGCTTGGCGGCGTACAGGTTCTCGTCCGCGCGGGCGAGCAGCGCGTCCTTGGTCGGCCCGGCGTCGGGCCACGCGGCGGCGCCCCACGAGACGCGCACGCGACGGTCGATCTCGCAGGCCTGAGCCTGGACCCGCGTCGCCGCCGCGGCGGCGGCGTCGCGCTC
>DATLOP010000248.1:0-6661 GCA_035536255.1 Solirubrobacteraceae bacterium | reverse complement strand
GAGATCCTCGACGCGCTCGAGGGCCGCGTCGACGTGCTGGTGTGCGGGGTGGGGACCGGCGGCACGATCACGGGAGTGGGGGAGGTGCTCAAGGCCCGCAACCCCGACGCGTACGTGGTGGCGGTGGAGCCCGCGGGCTCGGCCGTCCTGTCCGGTCGCCCGCCCGGGCCGCACCGGATCCAGGGGATCGGCGCCGGCTTCGTCCCGGCCGTGCTCAACCGCGAGGTGATCGACGAGATCCTGCGCGTGTCCGACGACACCGCGATCGAGACGGCGCGCCTGATGGCGCGCCGCGAGGGGGTGCTCGCCGGCATCTCCGGCGGCGCCGCGGTCGCGGGCGCGCTGGACGTCGCGGGACGCCCCGAGCACCGTGGCCGGCGGATCGTGGTCGTGGTCCCGGACTCGGGCGAGCGCTACGTGTCCGCGCCCTTCTTCGCGCCGTAGCGCCGCGCGGGTACTCTTTTGCAATGTTCGGCCTGGGCACGTTGGCCCGCGTCGCGGGCGAGCTGCGGCGCGACGTGGCGGCGGCGCGCGATCGCGACCCGGCGGCGCGCGGCGTCGGCCCGGCGGAGATCCTCGTGTCGTGGCCGGGCGTGCACGCGCTGCTGTCCCACCGCGTGGCCCACGCCCTGCACGAGGTCGGCGTGCCGCTGGCCCCGCGCTCGATCGCCTACCTCTCCCGGGCCCTGACCGGCATCGAGATCCACCCCGCGGCCCGGATCGGCGACGGGTTCTTCATCGACCACGGGATGGGCGTGGTGGTGGGGGAGACGGCCGAGATCGGCCGCGACGTCACGCTCTACCAGGGCGTCACGCTGGGCGGGACGGGGTTCGCGACCGGAAAACGCCATCCCACGGTCCAGGACAACGTGACGATCGGGTCCGGCGCCAAGCTGCTCGGGCCGATCACCGTCGGGCACGGCGCCAAGATCGGCGCCAACACGGTGGTCATCCACGACGTCCCGCCGAACTCGACGGTGGTCGGCAACCCCGGCCACCCGGTCCGGGTCGAGGGACGCCGCCCCGAGGGCCCCGACGCCGACTGGATCCACCTGCCCGACCCCATCGCCGACGCGATCACCGGCCTGGCGAGCCGGATCGGCGCGCTGGAACGCGCGCTGGCCGAGCTGGCCGGGCCGGAGCGCGAGGGGGGCGGCGACCCGCCGGCCGAGGTGCGCCCCCTGCGCCCGGCCGAGGGCCCGAACCCGGCCGGCGGCTAGCGGGTCCGCGACTCAGTAGAACACGCTGCGCGCCCGGTGGCGGGGGATCGCCTTGTAGCGGGGCGCCTGGCCGCGGTTCCACAGGGCGGCGTCGAGTTCGCGCGGGGCGACGCCGAGCCGACGCGCCGCCCGCTCGCAGGCGTGGACGGCGGCGGCGCGGATCTCGACCTCCTCGCGCGAGCCCGCCTCCAGCCGCTCGCCCGCGTCGATGTGCGCGGCCAGCCCGGGCTCGTAGCGCAGCGCGCCGTCCACGCGCAGGACGTGGGGCACCAGGTTATCGGCGAAGATCGTCAGCCGGTCGACGTCCGCGAAGGTCGCGACGCCGGCCAGCTGCAGGTCGTGGGGGACGATCTGGGCGCGCTTGTAGAAGCCGCGGTCGGCGAAGAACGGCATGCCGTCGGCCAGCTGGGCGGCCAGGCGCTCCGCCGAGCCGCCGGCGGCGGCGACCGCGTCCAGCGCGTCGCGGTCGCCCAGCCAGGCGCCCAGGTCGTTGAGCGCGCGGGCGTACAGCGACATCAGCTCGTGGCCGGCGTCCTGGCCCAGCGTGTCCGCCACGGCCGCGGCGTCCAGCGCGCGCAGCTGCGCGCCGGACCACGGGCCCTCCACGCGGAAGCGCTCGGCCAGCGCCGAGGCCACCGTGCGGTAGCCGGACAGGCCCGGGCGCTTGCGCAGCGTGGGGAACCACCCCGACCCGAAGTTCACCGAGTCCAGGGCGAGCAGGTGGCGCGCCACGTCCTCGGGCGCGGCGTCCAGGAGGTGGGCGTCGGGGTCGGGGCCCGGCGCCGGCCCGGGGTCCAGCGCCTCCAGCGCCTCGGAGTCGATCGCCACGAACCGGGCGCCGGCCGTGACCTCCGCCGCGTGGCGGCGCACCTCGTCGGTCAGTCCCACGCCTCGAATGCTCGCCGAACGCGACGACCCGGGCATGCTCGGGCCCATCCCTGGGTAGAGCGCTCGCCATGACCGAGACCGAGCGCCCCGAGCGCGAGCCCAACGCCACCACCCCCGACGCCGAGACCCCGCCGCCGGCCGACGCCGGCGACGAGTCCCCCGAGGAGTTCGCCGCCGAGATCGAGGACGACCCCTCGCACAACCCCCCGGACGAGGACCTGAACGACATTCGCGGCGGCTGAGCGCCGGGCGGGGGCGCGCCGCCCCGCTCGCTAGCGTTAGCCGCCCATGCCCGACGGCGCGCTCACGACCGACATCGAGTCCCTGCTGGCCGGGCTCAACGAGCCCCAGCGCGAGGCCGTCACCTACGGCGACGGGCCGCTGCTGATCCTCGCCGGGGCCGGCTCCGGCAAGACCCGCGTCCTCACCCACCGCATCGCCTACCTCGTGCGGTCGCGGCGGGTCAACGCGGGCGAGCTGCTGGCCATCACCTTCACCACCAAGGCGGCCCAGGAGATGCGCGACCGCGTCGAGCTGCTGCTCGGGCGCAGCGTCCGGGGCATGTGGGTGATGACCTTCCACTCGGCGTGCGCGCGGATGCTGCGCGCCGACGCCCACCGGCTGGGCTACACGCGCAGCTTCACGATCTACGACCAGGCCGACAGCCGCCGCCTGGTCCGCCAGTGCATCGCCGAGCTCGACGTCGACCCCAAGCGCTTCACCCCGGCCGCCGTCCAAAGCCAGATCTCCGATGCGAAGAACAAGCTACGAAGTGCGGAGGACTACCGCCAGCTCGTCGGCTCCTTCTTCGAGCAGACGGTGGCCGACGTCTACGACGTCTACGAGCGCGAGATCCACCGCGCCAACGCGATGGACTTCGACGACCTCCTCGTCCGCACGGTCAACGTCCTCGAGCTGTTCCCCGAGGTCCGCGAGCGCTACCAGCAGGCCTTCCGCCACGTCCTCGTCGACGAGTACCAGGACACCAACCACGCCCAGTACCGCCTCCTCCAGGTCCTCACGGGGGTGGGGACGGGGGACGACCCCAGCCAGGGCCACCGCAACATCGCCGTGGTGGGAGACGACGACCAGTGCCTCATAGAGGGGACGCCGGTGACCATGGCCGACGCGACCACCAAGCCGATCGAGGCCGTCCGGCCCGGCGACGAGGTGCTGTCCTGCTTTGGGAGCGGCGACTTTCGCCCGGCGAAGGTCACCGACGTCTCAACCGCCATCGATCGCTTCGGGATCGCGATCACGACCGCCGGCGGTCGTCGCGTGGTCAGCACGCCCGAGCACACCCACTTCGCCGGGTACATGCACGGCGTCTCGCCCCAGCTCTACCTGACCTACCTGATGTGGCGGGGCGACAAGGGCTTCCGGGTCGGAACCACCCGGACGCATGCGGACGTACGCGCGCGGCCCATCAGCGGGGTTGCGCTGCGCGCCCTCCAGGAGCACGCGGACGCGGCGTGGGTCGTGTCGGTCCACGCCAGCGAGACCGAGGCCCGGGTCGAGGAGCTGCGGCTCTCGCTGAACTACCAGATCCCCACGGTGCCGTTCGTGGCGCGCAAGGGGAGGAGCACGAAGGGGCTGGTGGCCAACCAGGACCTGCTCGACCGGGTCTTCATCCAGACCGACACCGAGTCGGGCGCCCACCGGTTGCTGCGTGACCATGGCTTGACGTTTCGCCACCCGCACCACTACCCCCAGACCCACGAGGGTCGGCGCAGGAACGTCACGATCACGCTCTGCGGCGACCGGCGGGGCGCCACGCCGATGCACCTGGTCGCGGTCGGTGGGCGCGACGAGGAGGCACGGCAGGCGCTGGAGGGCCTGGGACTGAGCGTCCGCCCGGCCGGTCTCCAGGGCTGGCGGTTCGAGACGGCGCGCAAGGACTTCGGCGCGCTCATGTCGACGGTGGAGGACATCGAGGAGGCAACGCCCGTCGCGGTGAGATGCATGGCGCGACTGGGGCGCAACGACGCCGGCGTTCGCAAGAACACGCTCCCGTTCCTGCCCGCCGCGTCCGTACGGCCGGGCATGGCGATGTTCACGCAGGACGGCGGCTACGACGTCGTCGAGAAGGTGGAGTGGGTGACCCTCGACGCGCCCGTCTACGACATCAACGTCGAGGGCACGCACAACTTCGTCGCCAACGGCCTGATCACACACAACTCGATCTACGGGTTCCGAGGCGCGGACATCAGAAATATTTTGGATTTCGAAGATGATTACGGCGACGCGCACGTCGTCCGCCTCGAGCAGAACTACCGCTCCACGCAGACCATCCTCGACGCCGCGAACGGGGTGATCTCGAACAACCGGGGGCGCAAGGGGAAGTCGCTCTTCACCGAGCTCGGCGAGGGCGATCCGGTCAAGGTGCGCGAGCTGGACGACGAGCACGCGGAGGCGCGGTTCGTGTCCGGGGAGGTCCAGCGCCTGGTGGACGAGGGCGTCTCGCGCGAGGAGATCGCGGTCTTCTACCGGACCAACGCGCAGTCGCGGGTGCTCGAGGACCGGCTGATCCGCGACGAGATCGGCTACCAGGTGGTCGGCGGGACGAAGTTCTACGACCGGGCCGAGATCAAGGACGCCATCGCCTACCTCAACGTCCTGGTCAACCCGCAGGACGCCGTCGCCTTCACCCGCGTGGCCAACTCGCCGCGCCGGGGCATCGGCCAGACGTCGCTGTCGCGCGTTGTCTCCTACGCCAACACGCTGGGCGAGCCGGTGTTCGACGTGGCGCTGGACCCGCAGGCCATCCCCGGCCTGGGCACAGCGGCGCAGCGCGCCTTCGAGCGGTTCATGGGCACGATGGTCGAGCTGCGCGACCTCCTGGAGTCCGGCGCCGGCGTGGCCGAGGTGCTGGAGGAGACGCTCCAGCGCTCGGGCTACGTCGAGGCGCTGGAGGCCGAGCGCACGATCGAGGCCCAGGGGCGCATCGAGAACCTCCAGGAGCTGGTCGAGGTGGCGCGCGAGTACGACTCCACGACCGACAACGAGGGTGTCGCGGGCTTCCTCCAGCAGATCGCCCTGCTCTCCGACGCCGACGGGCTGCGCGACGAGGAGGGGCTGGTCACGCTGATGACCCTGCACAA
This sequence comes from Solirubrobacteraceae bacterium, assembly GCA_035536255.1. Classification (GTDB taxonomy): domain Bacteria; phylum Actinomycetota; class Thermoleophilia; order Solirubrobacterales; family Solirubrobacteraceae; genus AC-38. Next base: position 1,452 of record DATLOP010000248.1, on the reverse strand, counting down.
CGCGAAGGGCCTGGAGTTCCCGATCGTCTTCGTCATCGGCTGCGAAGACGGCGTCTTCCCGCACTCGCGCGCGCTGGACGAGGGGGGCCTGGAGGAGGAGCGCCGCCTGGCCTACGTCGGCATCACCCGCGCCATGCGCGACCTCTACCTGACCTACGCGCGCACCCGCAACGTGTTCGGCGCGCGCACCTACGGGCTGCGCTCGCGCTTCCTGGACGAGATCCCGGCCGAGCTGACCGACGCCGCCGAGGAGCTGCGCGCCTCGCGCGGCCCGGCCAGCGCCGTCGCCGCCGCCACGACCTGGGACTCGGCGGCCGCCGACGCCGGCCCCGGGCCCGACTTCCGGTTGGGCGACGACGTCACCCACGCCGCGTTCGGCGAGGGCGTGGTCACCGGCGTCGAGCCCGGCGGGATCGTCGTCGTGCGCTTCGCCGGCGACGGGACCGAGCGCAAGCTGATGGCCGCCCACGCCCCGATCACCAAGCGCTGAGCGTGACGGCCGCGGCCACGGTGATCGACGGGAAGGCCATCGCCGCCGAGGTGCGCGCCGAGGTGGCCCAGGACGTCGCAAGACTGCCGCGCAAGCCCGGCCTGGCCACGATCCTGGTCGGAGACGACGAGGCATCCGCGATCTACGTCGCCAACAAGCAGAAGGCGTGCCGCGAGGTGGGGATCGAGCCCATCGACCACCGCCCGCCCGGGGACGCGACCCAGGAGGAGGTCGCCGCGCTGATCGCCCGGCTCAACGCCGACCCGGCGGTCAGCGGCATCCTGCTCCAGCTCCCCGTCCCGGCCCCGCTCGACGGGCCCGCCCTCACCGCCCTCATCGACCCCGGCAAGGACGTCGACGGCCTGACCCCACTCTCGGCTGGCCTGCTCGCCCAGGGGCGCCCGGGGCTGCGGCCGTGCACGCCCAGCGGCGTGCTCGAGCTGCTCGACCGCCACGACGTGGCGCTGGAGGGCGCGCAGGCGGTCGTGGTCGGCCGCTCGATCCTCGTCGGCAAGCCCGTGGCCCAGCTTCTGCTCGCGCGCCACGCCACGGTGACCGTCGCCCACTCGCGGACGGCGGACCTCGAGGCGGTGTGCGCGCGCGCCGACGTCCTGGTCGCCGCGGTCGGGATCCCGCGCCTGATCGGCGCCGGTCACGTCAAGCCCGGCGCGGCCGTGATCGACGTCGGCGTCAACCGCACCGAGGAGGGTCTGGCCGGCGACGTGGACTTCGACGCCGTGGCGCCCCGGGCCGGCCTGATCACGCCCGTGCCGGGCGGCGTGGGGCCGATGACGATCGCGATGCTGCTGCGAAACACCGTTTTCGCCGCGCGAGCGAGTACGGTTGCGCCCGAGGGCGAGGAAGAGAAACCGACTGGGAGGTAGAGATGGACTTCAGCAAGCTGCGCACGGGGGATCTGGTTGCCGGCATAAGCGGCATCCTGCTCCTGCTCGTCATCTTCA